>NZ_LWBK01000055.1:0-26796 GCF_001614195.1 Bacillus sp. VT 712
AACCGCCTGCGCGCGCTTTACGCCCAATAATTCCGGATAACGCTTGCCACCTACGTATTACCGCGGCTGCTGGCACGTAGTTAGCCGTGGCTTTCTGGTTAGGTACCGTCAAGGTACAAGCAGTTACTCTTGTACTTGTTCTTCCCTAACAACAGAGTTTTACGACCCGAAAGCCTTCATCACTCACGCGGCGTTGCTCCGTCAGACTTTCGTCCATTGCGGAAGATTCCCTACTGCTGCCTCCCGTAAGAGTCTGGGCCGTGTCTCAGTCCCAGTGTGGCCGATCACCCTCTCAGGTCGGCTATGCATCGTTGCCTTGGTGAGCCGTTACCTCACCAACTAGCTAATGCACCGCGGGCCCATCTGTAAGTGATAGCCGAAACCATCTTTCAATTTTCTCTTATGCAAGAGAAAATGTTATCCGGTATTAGCTCCGGTTTCCCGGAGTTATCCCAGTCTTACAGGCAGGTTGCCCACGTGTTACTCACCCGTCCGCCGCTAACGTCATAGAAGCAAGCTTCTAATCAGTTCGCTCGACTTGCATGTATTAGGCACGCCGCCAGCGTTCATCCTGAGCCAGGATCAAACTCTCCGAAGAAATGTTTGACTTGCTCATAAAAGTTTAAAAAATTAACGTTGACGTTTGTCGCTTTGTTCAGTTTTCAAAGTTCATTTTCTCTTGAAACAACTTTACTAATATATCATTCTGAGTTTTAAAAGTCAACAACTTTTTTCCAAACTCTTTTTTTCAAACTTCAAGTTTTTCTCAATCGCTCCTTGGCGACATATAATAATTTACCATGATAATTATGAAGAGTCAATTGTTTTTTTAAAAAAACTTTCACTTTTTTAAAAAGCTTTTATTTACTCATTTCGATCATTTAACTTTCTCAATGATATGCACTTATTTTATAACTGTTATTCAAGCAAAGTCCAGTAACCTGCTCAAAATAAAAAGGCAGCTACTTTAGCTGCCTCTTCTTCTACTATTCTTTAATTATTTTATTCTGCTAAGAAAATAAAATATAGAACGAAGATTACGAATAACCCATACATAATCCGATGAATCTCTTTCCTTCTACCTTTACAGATCATCGTGATTGGATAAAAGATAAAACCGATCGCGATACCTGTAGCGATACTGTATGTTAAAGGCATCATGATAATCGTTAAGAAAGCTGGTACCGCTACTTCAAATTGATCCCACTTAATCTTCCCTAGGCTTGCTACCATTAGTGCACCCACAATAATAAGAGCTGGTGCTGTTACCGCTGAAGTTACTACAGAAAGTAAAGGTGAAAAGAAAATAGCAATTAAAAAGAAAAATGCAGTTACAACTGAAGTAAACCCTGATCGCCCACCTGCTGCAACACCCGCTGTTGATTCAACATACGATGTTGTTGTAGACGTTCCTAAAACCGCACCCGTTACTGTCGCTGTAGAGTCTGCTAAAAGCGCTCTTCCTGCACGAGGTAATTTATTATCCTTCATTAGTCCAGCTTGAGTTGCAACAGCAACCAAAGTACCTGCTGTATCAAAGAAATCTACAAATAAGAAAGTTAAGATAACAACTAGCATTTGAAGCGTAAACACTTCACCGAAGTTTTCAAAAGCAGCACCAAATGTCGGAGCTAAGCTAGGAGCCGGGCCGACAACACTTGTTGGTAAATCAACTAACCCTACAACCATACCAGCGATAGCTGTAATAACCATTCCTATAAAGATTCCAGCATTGACGCGTAAAACCATTAAGATAACTGTTATAATAACACCAAAAATAGCAAGTAATGTACTACCATTTGTTAAATCACCTAAACCAACTAGTAGATCTGGATTGTCTACAATAATATTAGCGTTTTGCAATCCAACAAATGTAATGAAAAGACCAATCCCAGCACCAACTGCTAGTTTTAACTCTGCTGGAATAGCATTGATGATTGTTTCACGTATACCAGATAAAGATAATAAGATGAAAATTAACCCCGATACCATAACACCAGATAAAGCCGTTTGCCACGGAATACCCATTGTTAATACAACGTTATAAGCAAAGAAAGCATTCAAACCCATTCCAGGCGCAAGCGCAATTGGGTATTTAGCGATTACTCCCATAATGAGTGAACCAAGCGCTGCAGCTAAAGCAGTAGCTGTAAATACCGCACCTTGGTCCATACGCATGCTATCTGGTAAATCTGGTACGCTGCTCAATGATAGCATCGCTGGATTAACGAATAAGATATACGCCATGGATAAAAAAGTTGTTAATCCTGCAATAGTTTCCCTTCTATAATTTGTTCCTAACTCATCAAAACGAAAGTACTTCTTCATACTTGTTCCTCCCCACCATTGGAAGTCGCTGTCTCATGGGTAATATAAAAAACGCCTTATACAATTAATAATGTAAAGGCGTTAACTACGTAAATATATACGGAATGATACTATCTACTCTTCTCTTTTTATCTAATAGATAGAATAAATCGTTTGTATATACAGAGTTGCTCGTAGTCAAGCCATTTACGGTAGCTCGGTAGAAACTTTCGGGCCATATTCCCAAGATTATACGACATTTCTTAATATGTTTAGTTCTTTTATGCTAGTATATTACCACTTAATAATGAATTAAGTCAACAAAAAACGAACATTCTTACAAAAGAATGTTCGTTTGTTCGGTTTCCTTACATATTATTCCCATTCGATTGTTGCAGGTGGCTTACTTGTAATGTCATACACAACGCGGTTAATGTGTTTAACTTCGTTTACGATACGAACTGAGATCTTCTCAAGCACATCCCAAGGAATACGAGCCCAATCAGAAGTCATCCCATCGATTGAAGTTACGGCACGAATACCGATTGTATAATCATACGTACGAGCATCCCCCATTACACCAACACTACGGATATCAGGAAGAACTGTGAAGTACTGCCAGATATCACGCTCTAAACCTGATTTTGCGATTTCATCACGTAAAATGTAATCAGATTCTCGAACGATTTCAAGCTTTTCTTCTGTTACTTCACCAAGCACACGAATTCCTAGCCCTGGACCTGGGAATGGTTGGCGCCATACAATATTGTCAGGAATACCTAATTCAGTACCTAATGCACGCACTTCATCTTTAAATAGTGTATTTAAAGGTTCAATTAACTCAAACTCCATATCTTCTGGTAATCCACCTACGTTATGGTGAGATTTAATTGTTTGAGCAGTTGCTGTACCACTTTCAATAATATCTGTGTATAGTGTACCTTGAGCTAAAAATTCAAAACCTTGTAGTTTAGTTGCTTCATCGTCAAATACATAGATAAACTCGTTCCCAATAATTTTACGCTTTTGCTCTGGGTCAGATACACCTTTTAATTTGTTCAAGAAGCGGTCTTTTGCATCAATTTTAATAACGTTCATATTAAACCCTTCGCTGAACGTCTCCATTACGCTTTCCGCTTCACCTTTACGTAATAAACCATGATCTACGAACATACAAGTTAATTGGTTACCGATTGCTTTATGAATTAATACGGCTACTACAGAAGAATCTACGCCGCCACTTAATGCACATAATACTTTTTTATCTCCAACAACTCGGCGAATTTTTTCTAATTCAACTTCAATAAAGTTTTCAATAGACCAGTTAGCTTCAGCATGACAAACTTCAAATACAAAGTTCTTTAACAGATCATTTCCGTATACTGAATGGCGAACTTCTGGATGGAATTGAACTCCGTACATATTTTTATCTTTATTGCTCATACCAGCAATTGGGCAAGATGCACTTGTCGCATCCACTTCAAATCCAGGCGGTGTTTCTACAACTAAGTCGCCGTGGCTCATCCATACCACTTGCTCTTTCGGTAGCTCATGATACATTAATGAATCATTTTGTACGTGAATCGATGCTTTACCATACTCACGATGATCTGCACCCGCTACTTTACCACCAAAATGATGAGTCATAAGCTGCATACCGTAACAAATACCCAGTACAGGAATTCCTAATTCGAAAATATTTTCGTCACAGTGAAATGCACTTTCACCATACACACTATTTGGACCACCAGAGAAAATAATACCTTTAGGATTTAACGCTTTAATTTCTTCTGCTGTAATTGTGTGTGGATGTAATTCACTATATACGCCAAACTCACGAATACGACGCGTAATGAGTTGGTTATACTGACTTCCAAAATCTAATACAACAATCATGCCTTCCATCTCGTTCACCTCTCCGAATGTGTAAATAATCACTTGCTATTATGCCCCAAAATATAAAAAAAACCAGACTTTCCCCTTTGATATAAAGGCAGAAAGTCTAGTTGAACACAAAGCTATGATCAAAAAGAATATCCTGCCTTCATAGTCAGGCCATTTAAGGTGACCCGGTAGAGACTCTCGAACCATATTATCGAGGATATATGAAGGTATACGTAACACTATAGTAAGTTCGTGAATATTCTATCAATCAAGCTGGAAATGGTCAAGAACCTGTCGTTTTAATTAAATTTTCCCACAATTCTACTGATTGACTCCAAGATTCTACAGATGACTGCTGCTTATAAATAACTCTCTCATACTTTCTCGTTAATTCACTCATATCATTTGTATGAAGCTGATGATCTACTCGTAAAGCAAAATCCTTCAGCGTTTCATGTGAATCTCTTTTTAAACCTTTTCTTGCTAACATACTTATTAAGAAGAAATAGGCTTTTTCAAACGCTTTTTCATCCGAACGTTTGCGGTAGTATGGAACCATTACACGTGGCAACCATTTATAACGTGTCATGTATAATAATATGAATGAAAAGGGAATGAGAAGCAATAACCACCATAAGGAGATTGCAGCATCTGAAGGTTCCACTTTCTCATCATCTGCTACTTGTTTTTCTTCAGGTTTCTGCTCTTCTTGTACCGGCTCTTCCACTTCTGGTTCAGTAGCTTCTTCTATCTCTTCCTCTTCTGTACCTTGATTATTCCCTTCCACTTGAGGTTCATCAAATTCATAAGGGTTTGAGAATGTCTTAGTTGGTTCAAACGGAACCCAACCTGTTCCTGGGAAATAAACCTCGACCCATGAATGTGCATTGTTTTGCGTCACTTCATATACAGGCGTTTCTGCACTAGCGCTAATTTGTTCGCCTTCGGTATAGCCTTTCACCCAGCGCGCTGGAATATCAAGTGTTCTAAGTAGGACAACCATGGATGAAGAAAAATTATCACAGTATCCTCTAAGCGTCTCAAACAGGAATTGATCTACGTAGTCTTCTCCTTCACCAGGAATAGCTACATCGTTTGTATCATATACAAAACCATTAGCTTGAAAGTACTTCTCTACTGCTTTTACTTTATCATAGCGAGTAGCTTCCTCAGCTGTAATCTCTTGAGCAAGCTGCCCAACTCGATTAGGTAATGATTCTGGGAGCTGAGTGTACCTGTTTTGAAACGAAGAATTCTGTTCAATAGAAACTCCATTTCGATCACTATTTTGTAGCTGTTCAATATTAAAAGTAGGATATGCATATGTCATTTCATATGATTTCGCTTCGGTCACGCGACCTTGATTGTAAGGAAATAACTTTTCATTCGCTGGCGTAATTTGCGGTTGCAGTACATCATTAAGAGAAATACTCTTCAATTCTGGAACATGCATTAAATGAATAGTTGGTTGTTCAAACTTAATGGACGCTGTGTATGATTCTTTTTCTACACTTGCACCATATTGAGGAAGTACGTTCTCATTTCCTTCTAACGGTCGACTCGCAGCATTATAAGACGTTTCCCAGCCTTTTCCCGTATAGACGTCTTTTGTTTCAATCCGCCAATAATGCTCTTTCTCTGTTTGAGCAGTAAATACAACCGTATCATCTGCGGTAAAGGCACCGCCGAGCTGAGAATCATCAGTATCGTAACCAATCCGCTGGTTATTTGATGCGCCTTCACCACTGTTTTGTGTGTAAGCTGTTAAGAACGGAACAGGGTCAGGCCATTTCGGAGCTGATTTTGGTGCAATATAAGCAACACCAACTGCTATAAGTAGAACACCTAGTAGCAAAAAGAAAGACCTTGCTCTATTTTCAACGTGGGAAAGCTTTTGTTTGGTTCTTCCATCTATGTGTAATCGCAAAAAGCCTAATAATAAGAAGCCAATGGCTACAACTCGAACAATAGCAAACGTAGCGTCATACTCAGAAAACGTATCAAGCACTGTAACGTAAACAATTGTTAATAAAAAGAAGAAAAAAATCTTTTGCTGATAAAAAATCCAGTAGCGAATTAAGTAAGCCATAATCCATAACAAGATAAAAAACAGACATGTTCTCATCTCAACTGACAAATTGGGAATTTGCCAGCCGATAATACGGCCTATATCTATTGAAGTTTGGTCAACGAACGCACTAAACCATTCTGCTGATAAAAAGGGCGTTTGATAGTAAATGCGATTAACAGCATACAAAACAAACGCTGCGTTTATAACTGTCACAATAAAAAACGAGGTCTGCAGCATCAGTAAGAGAAAGGTAATACTAACAAAAAAGATAAAATACTGAATCTCACCTGTATCAGTCACCACGCTAAGTGGATGTAGCCATTCAATCAGCAATAAAAACGCGCCGACATAAAGTAATATGCTGCGAATACTTAGAGACTTCATTGCTTCTTCACCTCCCGGACACTACGGGGATTTGGAAATTGAATAAAGTGAACATCCCACCTTGGAATATTCACATAACCTCGTCCGTCTTGTTTGCTTTGTATAATAAAAAGCGTTACTTTTGTTTGCGGACTTACTTTAGCTTGAACCTCTTGAATTAATTCACTTGTCATCGAACTTGAAATAACAGTAACTGCATGAGATAAACCTTTTGGAATCGTTAGCTTTCCGTTTCGTATCGGCTGGACCCTAGCAAAGTAAGCAAGCCATCCTCTCTCATGCTGAGCTCCTCCATGCAACTCCTTTAAACGACTACTGCTTCCCCCATGGATAAATGAAGCTGGCTTATGCTGATTTAGATACGATAGAATCATTGAAGCCATGAAACCAGTCCGCTCTTCAAAGTCCGTAGGATCAACGCCATCAAAAATAAGAACCTCTTCCAAATCACTCATCTTCTCAAACTCTTTTGATATAAGCGTTCCTTTTCGGGCAGTCGCTTTCCAGTCAATAGTAGACAAGCGGTCTCCTTGTTCATACTCACGCACACCAGTAGCAAGCATCGTATTTTCAGCAATGGAACGCTTATAAAAGTGCTTTTCCCCCTCACTCCATTGGGAAGAGGTAGGTTTAACTTGTATTAAATGAGGATACATAATGAGCTGGTTTCTTGTCACAAAAACTTGCTGTCGATGAACAATGCCTAATAAATCACTCATTTCAATCGAGATTCCAGTAAGGTTATACTCACCTCTCTCTAAGGAGGGAATTTCAAACTCAATCACAATGTCTTTTTTCCACAGTGGGTATACTATCTTTCGCAAAGATAAATCAGCCTCTTTACATATATCTTCAACGGAAAGATTGTACAAAGGAAAAAATGAGTTTCGTTTAATATGAACTTTGTAATAAACCGATTCCTTTGCTTCGTACTGCGTACGCGTCATCACTCGCTCCACTTGCCAGCTTTTCATAGGATAGAACGCGATCACAATTCCATATAAACCAAAAGGCAGAAAGCTATAAAATAAAAACCAGCTTACAAATCCTCCTTGAAACATCGCATAAGCAAAAGTCGCTACTAATAAGACTACTAATAACAAAAAGCTTATGACTGGTTGCCTTTTAACACTTAGTTTAGCCATATAGCTTTTATCCTTTCACCGGCACAGGCGTACGCTTTATAATGCCTTCGATAATGGAGCCTTCCGTCACCCCTTCATATCTCGTCTCAGGTTGCAGTATAACACGGTGTGCGAACGCATGTTTCATTAAGTGTTGAACATCATCTGGAATACAATAATCTCTACCTTCAAGCAAAGCATACGCTTGAATTGCTTTCATTAACGCTACGGAACCACGCGGGCTTACGCCAAGGCTAATGGATTCATGAGTTCTCGTTTGGATAACCAAATCGACGATATAGTTTTTAATGACATCATCTACGTAAACATCCTTCACCATTTGCTGCATCGTACGCAGTTCTTCCACATTCATAACAGGCTGGACATCATCTATCGTTCGCTTTTGCTCAACTCCATTTAGAATAGCTAGCTCTTCTTGTTTCGTTGGGTATCCCATATTTAATTTAAATAAGAAACGGTCAAGCTGCGCTTCTGGTAATTGATACGTTCCTTCAAAATCAATTGGATTTTGCGTAGCCATCACAAAAAATGGAGATGGTAACTCTCTTGTTAACCCGTCTATGGTAACGTGCTGCTCAGCCATGGCTTCCAATAGTGCTGCTTGGGTTTTTGGTGAACTACGGTTGATTTCATCTGCTAATACAATATTCGTTAAAATTGGGCCTGGTTTAAAGTGAAACTCCATATCCTTTGGGCTATATACCGACATACCCGTTACGTCTGACGGCAGCAAGTCTGGTGTAAATTGAATTCGCTTAAAATCAGCATTAATTGCCTTAGCCAACGTTTTGACAAACATCGTTTTCCCTACTCCTGGTACATCTTCTAATAGAACATGTCCTTCTGCAAGGAGTGCAACAATACTGAGCTTAGCTACATCTCGCTTTCCTATAACCACTTCGTCAATTGTATTTAAAAGCTGTTGAAGCTGAGTCTGCACCTTTTCTGCTGGTATCATGAAAGTCCCCCTTAATGTATGTATACATACAAATTTGTCACAAATATAGTACTATTCTAGCAAATCAAGCAGTTTACTTAAAAGAAATAAGGTGAGTCTGATGCTTTATATTTTTACCAGTTTCGAAACAACCTCAAATAATTAGAAAATAAACATTTATCTTATTAGAAGCAAACCTTTTCCCTGCGTGATATAATTTTTATCAGTAAGCGATTCCAAGAATACTGCATTAAATTTCAGAAAAATAAGTCTTTTTGAGGAGAAGAAGAAAAATGGCTTTAGATCAAGAGTCTTTAGTAACAAAAGAACAAACAATCTTTAATCATATAGGCAATAAAATTATATTAAGCGATAGAGAGATTGACATTATCGCTCGTTTAGAAGAGCCGCTCATTCTCGTATTAGACAATGTGTTAAGCGATGAAGAGTGTGATGAACTAATTCAGCTATCTAAAGATAAAATGCAGCGCTCTAAAATTGGAGCTTCACGTGAAGTTAATAATATCCGTACAAGTAGCGGTATGTTTTTCGATGAAAGCGAGAATCCACTTGTACAGAAAATCGAAATGCGCACTTCCGAAATCACGGGCATTCCAACCGATCATGCTGAGGGTCTTCAAATTTTAAACTATTTACCAGATCAAGAATATCGAGCACACCACGATTACTTCGTCCCTACAAGCAAAGCCGCGAAGAACAATCGAATCAGCACGCTCGTTATGTACTTAAATGATGTAGAAGAAGGTGGCGAAACTTATTTTCCAAAGCTAAAATTTTCCGTTACGCCGAAAAAAGGTATGGCCGTATACTTTGAATACTTCTATACAAATCAAGAGCTTAACGACTTAACTCTTCATGGCGGTGCACCCGTTGTAAAAGGTGAAAAGTGGGTAGCAACGCAGTGGATGCGTAAGCAGAGAATTCGATAAATGTTATCTTGCTATGTAACAAAATACAAGGCCTGCTCAAGTGAGCAGGCCTTGTATTTTGTTAACTCTTTTTTAAATTAATATTTAGCCTCAAGAGTGTTGATTATCCAAAATTAGACAGACTTATCCCTTGGAATGTGACGTAGTTTTTCAAAAAAGTGCTCATTTCAGATTGCCAATCAATGGGTAAATTGTTTCCGACCAGTTGCCGTTGGAATGTGACAAACGATACGGTTTTAAATACTTGTCTTTCTGATGTTTTAGTATAAAGCCACTTGAGTAAAACATAGGTAATAAGAGCGGCGAAAAATTGATTAAATACGGCATTTTCAGTTGTGCCAAACAGGACAGGGACATTCAAGTTCTGTTTGATCCAACGGAAGAACGTTTCAATCTTCCATCGTGCTTTATACATGTCGGCAATGACTTCGGGTGCCACATTCATTAAATTGGTCACGACTCGCATCTCATGTCCATCATCATCCTTAAAAAACACCACACGATGACGCTTCTCAGAACGAGATTGTGATGTTCCAAGTTGGCACGTGATATCACGAGTCACAGGCGATTCTAGCTGTTCTAATCGTTTTAAAGCATGGGGACGAACAATCTCAATATTCTCCTTCATTCGAATGACAAACTCTTGGTGTTCAGAAACAAATTGGTCGATTCGTGTGATTTTAAAATAAGCACGGTCCTCTACCAGAACAAACCGAGAATCAACAAGTTGTTCACCGACAGGACCGTCATGTAAGCGACCGATCGTTTCAACGACTTGAAGTGGCATGTCCGTTTTTGGAGTATAACTAACATGTAGTTTGATGCCTGAACGCTCCCCATGATAGACAGCCCAAGGAAGGCGTGTTTTCCCAACCGTAATCGTTGTGGAGTCCACGATGAGAAGTCCGTTTGGGAGTTTCATTGCACGACGAGTCATCCGATTACATTTAGAAACGACCAAGTCAAAGAGTTTTTTCATCACGTGGTAGTCCAGATGGCTCGCCTTTTTTGAGAGAGTCGAATGGTTCACTTGCGGCAATCCATATTGCTCGCCTACATCCGCGCAGTGCCGGTAACTTTTAAACTCATTCATTGATGCGCAGATTAAGTATTTGATCAGGGTCAGCACATCAAGTTTACGAGCTGTATCTTTATAACCAATGGCCGTTTGAATAATTGCTAGTTCTTCTTCTGAAACAATTTTTTGAAGCAAATTCGGGAATGTGATATTCTTTTTCATAGGGACACCTTCTTGAGTATGTTTTCTGCAAATTACATTCTACAAGATAGGTGCCCTTTTTTGTATGCTTTTTTTGGATTTTATTGGTTAATCAACACGCATGATATTTTATATCATTTACTTCAGTTCCTAAGACAAGCCCTTTTTTCTCTTCAAACACATCAAAATAACTAAAGGTATTACCACTTAAAATATCAGATTTTCCCATAGTTTCCACTTTTTTATCATTCCTATTTTCAGTCTATTAAAAAATGCATTCAAAGAACGATCCACTATTGAACATTATCTGTATGACCAGAACCATTCTTGATATAAATCTATCCATTTAAAATTCTTATGTCCTTCATCCAATTTGATGCTAGCTAATGGCAGTATTACTTTTTTTCTACCCAACCTGCCTTCAACAAGAATTCCATAATTTTCGTCTACTTTCATCTCTTGGTCTAAATGAATACAGCTGACTTCAAATTCTGCGATTTCTAAAGGGCCAACTTCCTCTTCATATAACGCAGTAAAAGGAAATATCATATGTTGTAATAGATATTCATAAAAACTCATTAAAGTTGTCTCTTTTACATTGAGTAATTTGTCCATATAACTTGCTTTATATTTATTACCTCTCTCTAAACCGCTTATTCCTAATATTTGGGCAGCTTGAATTTCCCATTCTTCGATTTCAATCTGCTGATCATTCAAAATATCTTGAGGAACGATTAATCCATTTACTATTGAAAGGTTATTAAAAGGACTACCTTGAACAACTGACTCTATCGAGAAATTACTATCAAAATAGGTCATATTAAACATATCTCTAATTTTCTTCGACTTTTGCGAAGTCGTACTTTGCTTGGTGCCAAAATACTCAAAAATTTCTGTAGCAGACACATATGGTTGACTAGATTTATCAAATAAAAAATTAATCGTTCCCAAAGCATGGATTACTGCCGCAGCCCATATTTCAATACGGCCTGACAGGAATGGAATGTCTCTTTTTCTAGCCATTTTGTTTATTAATTTTTCAATTACTCCCTCATATTCTTCATTTAAAAATTGCTTACTAAACTCAATTGTTAATTTCAGTAATTCTGCCTTCTTTTCCTCTATCTTTTCTTTTGGTTTAGTCATACTCCACAACCTCTAATCTATTAGTCTGCTCTTAAAGTAGATTTTCTTAATTAATAGGAGAATTCGTTATCCTTTTCGTTATGACACTTTTTACATCTTTTCGGGTATGAAAGACCTTTTTTCTTATAAAATTGCTGCTCTCCCGTTGTAAAGGTAAATCGTTCTCCACATACCCAGCATTTTAAAAGTAGGTCATGCGGTTCAATACCCTCTAATGCTTCTTTGATAGATTCTGTTTTTTCCTTTACAACTGAATGATCAAACGGCTCTTTTCTATTTAATACATTTATAGTTGTTCGAATCTCATCTCTTACCTTTTTATAATCAACTTTCTCCCATAATTCTAGATAAGGGATAAGTCCTTGATCTCCGAATTCTTTAATCTTCTCAAGCAGCAATAGAATCATTTTCCTATTCCGATCCTTTAGATAGCTCATATCGGGATTTTGCTTTCCCTGCTTGACCCATTCCTTCCATTCATTTAAAAGTTCATCCGCACATTGATCGGACTCTATGTACCACCCCCGCTCTGTAAAAACAATCATTGGTAGTCTTCCATAATACTCAATATCTAGAAAATCATAATTGATCATCCAGTCAATTTTTTGCATAATTTCACCTAGATTTTCTGATTTATAATAACCATAGACAGGTCACTTATCCAGCTCCAGCTGTAATACTTTCTTCGCCCGTGAGCCCTTTAAGATTTTGGCAAGAAGTGTTCTTCCACCTTTAGCAATAATTTCATCAGCTGCTCTCAATATGACTTTTATTTCTTCATCAGATAATCGATCAAACTTAGATTTCATCAAAATGGTAAGTCCTCCTCATCAACCCAGTGATCAGAAACAATCAGTTTTTGTTGTTTTTTGGGCTTTCTTTTTAATTCTTCACTGGGGGCAGGCTTAAATGTAATGACCCTATTGAACTTCTCCTCATATAGTTCAAGAATCCATACTTTTACAGGTGCTTTCCATAGCTGATTAGGCGTGGGGATATTTTTAATTAAGCTCTTAGCTGTCATCCCCAACTCCTTAGCCATTTGTAGATCAGTCTCATTCAATTTGCATCGTTTTTTGGCCTCTGCCCAAGCTTGTGAATTCCTTTTTGCCACCAACACCAAATCCTTCTTTTTAGACAATAAATTGTGAAAGATATTCTGCAATATAACTCATTATCCTTTTGTCCACCCACTAAACTTTTAACATTTTTTATCTGTTCAGATTTTCAACTCCCACAACATTTCTTAAATTTCTTCCCGCTCCCACATGGGCAAAGATCGTTTCTCCCCACCTTTTGACGGGTTTGGAGACTAATGACCTCTCCTTTTTTATTGGGCAAAGGCGGTAATGCCTTCTTTTCCTGCGCGAATAGCTCTTCCGATGTATATCCCTTTAAATACCATTCCCTCGTATTATTCATAAGAAGAACAACGGCATCCATCAGTCTTTGCACTGCTTCTAAGCTTTCGAATGTCAGTTGAGTCTGTAAATATTGAAGAAGCTGACTAGGTTGATTGCCTAATTTCGCATGCATAATACAGTCCTCAACAAACTCCTTCGCCTCTTGTTTTGACATCCGATACTCTTTCGTAAATAGAGATAAAAGTTGAGAATAACCTTTTGGACACTCCACATAGTCCGCTTCACCTGCTTCAAGGAGCTGTTTCTTCGAGAATGGATAGTAATCAATATTCTTTCTAGATGCCTGCTCCTCTAAAATAACTAAAGGGTCTAGCACTTCCCAGTAAGAATAGCCATACCTGTTAATGTATATTTCTTGATAGTATTCCATCGCGTGAAATATAACCTGATTGAAGGCAAGGTAATCTGGGTGAATAGGCGTGTATTTCTCAACTAAATGCACTAACTCGTCATGCGGCACCGTTCCAAAATAATAGAGTAATCCGCGGGTAATCTTTATCCATTCCGTATTCCGCTTAACATCTGTAAGTATCGTTTCGTCTTGAATAATTTTCACTAGAGAAGGCAATAATTCCAAAGAGATCATGAGATTGGATTACCATTTTGAAAACTAGTAAACATAAAACCAGTTTTATGAGATACTCCATCTCCTCGATTTCTAGATTGTTTGCGCTCATAACTCCATTATTGGCAATGATATTTTTTCACTAGTGTTGCATTAATTTATTTTCACTATTAAAAATACTCAAAATGTTCAATTTTATTATTTTGTGCAAAGAAAAAGTCCTTTATAATGGATAAGTCAGGTGGTAACCCGTCCAAATCCACTAAAAAAGGACCAACTCATGGACAAGATTACACGAAAAACTTCATTTGGACAATGGTTTTCACCAATAAATCTTCAACTTTTTGAAGAAACCGTGAAAACGTTGAAAGTAGATTACTATACGAAAAAACTAAAAACAGACTCATTTCTAAAATTACTCCTTTTTGCACAGCTACAAGAAGTCGAAAGTTTGCATGAGCTAAGCGATTGTCTTTTCGACGACCAACTACAAAAAGGCATTGATCTTGATTCAATCAGTATTTCTCAGCTCTCACGCCGATTAAACGGTATAAATCCAGATTTATTTCAAAGGCTTTTCCTTGATTTAGTCGCACAAATTCATGCAAAAACACATTATACAAAGCTTATTATGCCGTTAAAAATCATTGATTCAAGCACATTGCCACTTAATTTGACCAATCATAAATGGGCAAAGTTCCGCGAAACAAAAGCGGGTGTCAAGTTGCATTTGAGACTTGTGTTTATGGAAAAAGGGAGTTCCTATCCTGAAAAGGCTGTTTTAACAACGGCAAAAGAACATGATCGTGGTCAGCTTGAAATCATGGTTGATGATAAAGAATGCATGTATGTGTTTGACCGTGGCTACCTAGATTACGAGCGCTTTGACCGAATGACAGATGATGGTTACTTTTTTCTTTCAAGGCTACGGAAAAACGCAGTCATACGGGAAGTTTATAATTTTAAACTACCCGAGAATTCAGCTGTTTTGTCAGATCAAATGGTGTTGATTGGTACGACTCAAAACCGTGCTGAAAATTACTTTCGTCTTCTAAAAGTGATGGATTCAAAAGGAAATAAACTGCATTTAATTACCAATCGTTTTGATTTGAGTGCCGAAGAAATTTCAGAGATGTACAAATCACGGTGGGCAATTGAGTTGTTCTTTAAATGGATCAAACAGCATCTCAGCATCAAAAAGTTCTACGGTCAAAGTGAATGGGCGATTCAAAACCAAGTGTTTATCGCACTGATTGTTTTTTGCCTACATGTTCTCGTACAACTTGAAACAAGAAGTAAGCGAAAAACCTTACAAATTAGCCGTTATTTAAGGGCTGCATTGTGGAAACCAGCCCATATCTGGCTTCGAAAGATTGAAGGGAAAGCCATCCCTTAATAAGCAAATTGTTGTTGTCGCACAAGTCTGATTGTAAAAAAAACCAAATGAATAAAGCCACCTTTGAATAGGTATTTACCTTTTTGGCTCTAAACAAGGAGGATGATTAGACTGAAAATTGGACATTATTTATGTAACACTAGTGATATTTTTTATTAAAAATAATCGTCGCTCATCGAACTGACTGATAATATTTCTGAAAAGAACAGGGATTGCCTCTGCCAAAGATTGAATTAACTCCGCCTTTTTCATCGAGCTTATATTTTTAATTTGCAGCTTTTTCCGGATGTCTTGAAGATCTGCGACTTTTAATGCGGATAGCGCTTCCTTTAATGAAGCTATTCCTATTATTTTATTCTTTTGATTCTTGTTTTTATTTACCTCCATACTTTACCCCTTTCACATTGCGTCCACCTCTGACAATATCAAAAGCCACGGCAACTCCTTACTAGCCATCTTTTTCATCGCATATTTATTTTTTCATTTTATCACACATGTGCTTAATATGAACACTTGAAACGGGGGCGACTACTCTAAAAGGAACTTTCTTATTCCTCCAACTAAACTTTCATATATAAAAAAGAAGCTTCCCATAAGTTGGCTCAACTTATGAGAAGCCTCTATAATTTGTTAACAATCCACTCTCATCTTACATAAAACCCTTATATATCAAGGGTTTGAGGGCGTTATTACATCATGCCGCCCATTCCACCCATGCCGCCCATGTCAGGCATTGCAGGTGCACCGCCTTCTTCTGGCTTGTCAGCAACAACTGCTTCAGTTGTTAAGAACATAGCCGCTACAGAAGAAGCGTTTTGAAGCGCTGAACGCGTTACTTTTGTTGGGTCAACGATACCAGAATCAAGCATGTTTACCCACTCACCAGTTGCAGCGTTGAATCCAGTTCCAACCGCTTCGCCTTTTAGACGCTCAACGATTACTGATCCTTCTAGACCTGCGTTGTGAGCGATTTGACGTACAGGCTCTTCAATCGCACGTAATACGATGTTGATACCTGTTGCAACGTCGCCTTCAGCTTCGATTCCAGCAACTTTATTGTAGATATTCAATAATGCAGTACCACCACCAGCTACGATACCTTCTTCAACCGCAGCACGAGTAGAGTTTAATGCATCTTCAATACGTAGTTTACGCTCTTTTAATTCTGTTTCAGTAGCCGCACCAACTTTAATTACAGCAACACCACCAGCAAGCTTCGCTAGGCGCTCTTGTAATTTTTCGCGGTCGAACTCTGAAGTTGTTTCTTCAAGCTGAGCTTTAATTTGGTTAACGCGAGCTAAAATTTCTTCTGCGTTACCTGCGCCGTTTACAACTGTTGTGTTTTCTTTTGTTACCACAACTTTAGAAGCGCGACCTAATTGCTCAATGCTTGCAGATTTCAAGTCAAGACCAAGCTCTTCAGTGATTACTTCACCACCAGTTAAAATCGCAACGTCTTGAAGCATTGCTTTACGACGGTCACCAAAGCCAGGAGCTTTAACTGCTACCGCTGTGAATGTACCGCGAAGTTTGTTCACAACTAATGTTGCTAGTGCTTCACCTTCTACATCTTCAGCAATGATTAATAGTGGCTTACCTTGTTGAACAACTTGCTCTAACACCGGTAAGATTTCTTGAATGTTACCAATTTTCTTATCTGTGATTAAGATATACGGATCTTCTAATACAGCTTCCATTTTATCTGAATCAGTTACCATGTATGGAGATGCATATCCACGGTCAAACTGCATACCTTCTACAACTTCTAATTCAGTTGTGAAGCCTTTAGATTCTTCAAGCGTGATAACGCCGTCGTTACCAACGCGCTCCATTGCTTCAGCGATTAATTGACCTACTTCTTCGTCAGCCGCTGAAATAGCCGCTACTTGCGCAATTGAATCTTTACCTTGGATTGGTTTAGAAATTGCTTTTAACTCTTCAATCGCTACTGCTACTGCTTTTTCCATCCCTTTACGGATACCCATTGGGTTCGCACCAGCCGTTACGTTCTTAAGACCTTCACGAATCATTGCTTGTGCTAAAACTGTTGCAGTTGTCGTACCGTCACCAGCAACGTCGTTTGTTTTGCTAGCAACTTCTGCTACTAATTTTGCACCCATGTTTTCGAATGCATCTTCTAATTCAATTTCTTTCGCAATTGTTACACCGTCATTTGTAATTAATGGAGAACCGAATTTTTTCTCTAGTACTACGTTACGCCCTTTTGGTCCAAGCGTTACTTTTACAGCATTCGCTAATGTATCCACACCACGTAGCATTGAGCGGCGTGCTTCTTCGCTAAACTTAATGTCTTTTGCCATTTGACTCATCCTCCTAATTGTTTAAAAATAATCTATTCTACATTGTTAAAAGTCGTTATGAATAATTAGCCGATTACAGCTAAAATGTCGCTTTCGCGTAAAAGTAAGTATTCAGTACCTTCGTATTTCACTTCAGTACCAGCATATTTTGAGAAGATAATACGATCGCCTGCAGCTACCTCTAATGCTACACGCTCACCGCTTTCTAATACTCGACCTGTACCAACAGCAACAACTTTACCCTCTTGTGGTTTCTCTTTAGCGCTGTCTGGTAATACGATACCGCTTGCTGTTTTTTCCTCAGATTTTACAAGTTCAATCACTACGCGATCACCTAATGGCTTTAACAAGTGAAACAACCTCCTCAAATAATATGTTTTTACATTTTATTAGCACTCAACCTCACCGAGTGCTAACACATTTATTATATTAAAACAAAGTAGCTTTTTTTTGCAAGTATTAAACACAAAAAAATTTAAAAAATCCTTTTTCAACTCATACTACTCATACCTACATAAAAAGAAGGCATTCTTTTATCTCTCATATAATATGTATGTTACAATACGAACAAGAAGAAACATATCAAAAAGCTTCCCTACATGTTCTTCGACAATGATACATAAAAAACCTTTTAAAGGAGTATGAAAGATTGGAAAAGCGCTATGGTTATATCGTACTGACTTATATCATCATGCTGTTTTCTAGCATTTTAGGCATTCCGTTATTATTATCCCTCGGACTGTTTAATGACGAACCCGTTGGAGTAGCTAAACAGCTTGCGATGACTTATTGGACAATTATCAGCTTTAGCTTGGCTTTAGTAATTGTACTTTTGTTGTTAAAGCGTGAAATGTCAATGAGACATGAACATGCTGGCTTACCAACAGCTATATTCTGGTCAATCTTTGGCATCTTTTTAGCAATGGCTTCTCAATCTGTGGCTGCCATGATTGAAATGAACTTATTGGGTATTGAACCTGGTTCTGAAAATACGGAAATGATCTTGAATTTAGTGAAAGTTACGCCTTTATTAATTGTTGTCACATCCGTTATTGGACCAATTTTAGAAGAAATTATCTTCCGAAAAATCATCTTTGGTTCTCTATATCGTAAATATAATTTCTTTATTTCAGCCTTTATTAGTTCACTTATATTTGCAGCAGTCCACTGGGATTTCGAACATTTATTAGTTTACACGGCTATGGGATTTGTATTCGCGTTTTTATATGCAAGAACGAAGCTGATTATTGTTCCAATTATAGCTCATGTCTTGATGAACACGATTGTTGTGTTAGTTCAAACGATTTTTGCGGATGAAATTATTGAAATTCAAAAACAGGCTGAACAGCTACAATTTATTATTAAAGGACTTGGTTTATGAATAATATCCCTCTAACCAGAGGATTTATCTACTTAATTATGGGAATCCTCTTTACGTATTTAGCTATTTTAAGCGTCGATACGACCGTATGGACCTTACCAACTATCTTGTTTGCCTTAGTCGCTGCTTTTGATTTTCGCTTTGCGATTCGAACCTTTTCATTGCACCGCAAGATTAAAAAGCTTCAGGAGCAATATAAAAAGTCAAATAGCAACGATTCTCAGAAATAAAAAGGCCCCTTACACAACAGGGGCTTTTTTTTGTTATTCAGAAGAAATTCCAACAGCTTCTTCATATTGTTGTCTATGTTTCAGCATTTTACGATAGGAAATGCGAGAAATAATAATGCTAATTTCATAAAGGATGAATAAAGGAATTGTAACCATTAGGTGTGATAACAATTCTGGAGGTGTAATAAAGGCCGCTATGACTAATAACACAAAATAAGCGTACTTCCGGATACTGCTTAAGAACTGTGGCGTCACAATACCTAGTCTTGTTAAAAACATAATGACAACGGGTAATTGAAACAATAGACCAAATGGTAGCGTAAGCTGAAATAAAAATGAAAAATATTCATTGATACCAATAACTTGGTTAACATCTAGCTTATCCGCTATTCGAATCATAAACTCTACTACAAAAGGAAAGAGAACAAAGTAAGCAAACGAAATACCAGTAAGAAATAGGATAATTGAAATTGGAATGTATCCAAGAGTTACTTTTCGCTCTTTATCATACAAGCCTGGACTTATAAATGCCCATAATTGATAGAGCGCAATAGGAGCAGAAACAACACATCCAATTACAAACGCAAACTGCATATAAATCTTAACCGGATCGGTCAATTTAAATGCGTTCATTGTTAGCGAGCTTGCCTCGTCTGCTGATTGTAGATAAATAATAACGCGATCCGCTAAGAAAAAACCGCCAATTGTAGCAATAAAAAAGAAAAAGACGACGATTAAAATCCTTTTTCGCAGTTCACCAATGTGATCATATACAGACATTTCTTGTTCGTTCATATGTCAATCATTCCTCTATTGATTTCGTTCTTTCTTCTTGCCCTCGTCTTCGTTATCTTCCATTATTCCTTTAGTGGCACTTTTAAACTCCCTTAACGTGTGGCCTACAGCTCGACCAAGCTCGGGAAGCTTCTTTGGTCCAAAAACTAAAAGTGCAAAAATTACAATTAAAATCACACTACCTGCACCTAATCCCATGGTTTCCCCTCCTTTATTACATATATATTCTATTATATATTATTTTCAGGGTAATTTTTCAAAAAGTAAACCAGCGACTGAAGCTCTACGGCTAAATCAATGTGATGCAGACGAATAGAGCTTGGCACATTTAAACGGGCAGGGGTAAAATTTAAAATACCTTTGATTCCGCATTTGACTAAGCGGTCCGTAATTTGCTGTGCCACTGTAGCTGGAACTGTTAGGATCGCAACAGAAATATCTTCTGTCATATGTTCTTCAAGCTTATCTAAATGATAAACGGGTACGTCTCCAACGTGAGTGCCCACCTTTTCTTCAATAACATCAAAAGCAAATTCAATTTTTGTATTGTTATTCTTAATGAAATTGTAGTTTAAAAAAGCTGTTCCAAGATTACCAACACCAATCAGAGCAACTCTGGTTACTTCATCTTGATCTAATGTTTTGCGAAAAAAACTTAGTAAATAATTGACGTTATAGCCATATCCCTTTTTACCCAAGGCTCCAAAATAGGAAAAATCGCGACGAATTGTAGCGGAGTCTACTTTCACCGCTTCGCTTAATTCTGCTGACGATACACGTTGCTTACCAGAAGCATGTAGGTTTTTAATAAAACGATAGTATAGCGGCAACCGCTTTGCTGTAGCTTGTGGTATTTTTAAGTTTTCTGTATTCATCTTGTGCCCCCTTAATTACGATAGATATAATGGCTATCGTTCAGATCTCCGCTTGACTTAGCAAGATTCTCTTTTTAAATTAGATAGCGCTTCCATTAAGTGAACCTTCTATTCACTCATGAACAGTAGTCTATAGTTTATTTTAACACAGTCTATGTGGTAATAATGAATTCTACACATAATTTTGTGGAAATGCTTATGACATGCACCTATTCATACTTCTGTCTTAAAAATATGTTAAAATACACTATGTCGAAATGAGTAGAGGTGAAACGATGATTATTCTACAGTTAAACGGAATTACGAAATATTACGGGGCAGACCCGATTTTATCAAATATAAAACTTGAAGTTCAATCTAAAGACCGCATTGCACTAGTTGGTCGAAACGGAGCGGGAAAATCAACGCTTCTAAAAATTATTTCTGGTGAACTTTCCTACGACAGTGGAGAGATTATGAAGCCAAAAGAAACAACGATTGACTACATGGGACAGGATACAGTGTTAGAATCCACTTTATCTATTTGGGACGAAATGTTAACCGTCTTCAAGCCATTGCAAAAAATGGAGAAAGAACTAAGAAAGCTTGAAGAAAAAATGGGAGACCCTTCTTATCAGCAGGATTCCAACAACTATGAAAAGCTTTTAAAGGAATACGATCAGCTTCAAATTTCCTTTAAAGATCTAGGCGGATACCAATACGAAGCTGACATTCGTTCAATCCTGCACGGGTTTCGCTTTTCAAACTTTGATTACTCCACCCCTATTTCTACACTAAGCGGTGGGCAAAAAACACGACTGGCTCTAGCTAAGCTGTTATTAACTAAACCTGATTTGCTAATTTTAGATGAGCCTACCAACCATCTTGACATTGAAACATTGGCTTGGTTAGAGCAATTTTTACAAAATTACGATGGCGCTATCCTAATTGTCTCCCATGATCGCTACTTCCTTGATAAAGTGGTTACACAAGTCTATGAAGTAAGTCAAAAAACCACCTATAAATATCCTGGTAACTACTCAAATTATTTAACACAAAAAGCCGAACGCTATGAGCGTGAGATGAAGCAATTTGAAAAACAGCAGGATGAAGTAGCAAAGCTTAATGATTTCATTCAAAAAAATATTGCTAGGGCTTCAACAACAAAGCGAGCTCAAAGCAGACGTAAACAGTTAGAACGCATGGAGCTAATGGATCGGCCAAACGATGGTGAAAAAGGTGCAAGCTTTTCCTTTGATATTGAACGGCAAAGCGGAAATGAAGTATTAAAAGTTGACAACCTTTCCATTGGATATGAAGAAAATCAGTTTATTGTAAAAAACATTAACCTTCGTGCTACTCGTCAAGATAGCATTGCCCTAGTAGGTCCAAACGGGATTGGTAAATCTACTCTGTTAAAAGGCTTAATGAATAAACTTCCTTTTGTTTCAGGAAAAATCCAATTCGGTTCTAATGTAACAGTAGGCTATTATGATCAAGAACAGGCAAACTTGACGTCTAACAAAGCCGTACTCAATGAATTATGGGACGACTACCCTACTACTACTGAAAAAGAAATTCGAACTGTGCTCGGTAATTTTTTATTTTCAGGCGACGATGTCTTAAAGGTTGTTTCCACACTAAGCGGTGGAGAAAAAGCAAGACTCGCTTTAGCAAAACTGATGATGCAAAAAGCAAACTTTTTAATTCTAGATGAGCCTACTAACCACCTTGATCTAGATAGTAAACAAGTATTGGAGAATGCATTAATCTCTTATCCAGGTACACTTTTATTTGTTTCCCATGACCGTTACTTTATCAACAGAGTTACCAACAAGGTTATCGAATTGTCTCCAGAGGGAACAACAGAGTTTTTAGGGGACTATGACTACTACGTTGAGAAAAAAGCAGAAATGGAAGAAAGAAAAGAGCTTGAAGCAGCAAATATGGCTCAGGAACTATCTGTAGGGAAAAGTGACAAAGCGTCATATATACAAGATAAGGAACAAAAAAAGCTTCTAAGGCAGCGAAAAAGAAGAATTGAAGAGATTGAAGAACGAATTGCTGAAGTGGAAGCAAAATTAGAGCAAAATGAAGAGCTTTTATGCGACCCAGTAATTTACCAAGATCATGAAAAATCTCAGCTTTTAAACAATGAGAACCAAACTTTTCAACAAGAGTTATCCACATTAATGGAAGAGTGGGAAGAACTTCAGCTAAGTATTGAGGAAAGCTAACAGTTTATACACAAAAGAAGCCCATACACCTTTTGGTGATGGGCTTTAATATATGCATTATCCACAGTTAATTCTAAATTGATTGAAAATTGTGGATAACCACTATATTATCCACAATCCTCTATTCTAGCACTAACCCAGGATTCGCATTTAATGCCATGGTCGCTCTTCTATCTTTACGATATAAAACGCTGGCTGCTGCTCCAATCATAGCAGCATTATCCGTACATAAAGAGAGTGGTGGAATAACTAACTCTACATTAGAGTACTTTTCGAATCGTTGCTGTAGAGCCTCTCGTAACCCTTTATTTGCGGCTACCCCACCGGCTAACAGCAGTTGATTTACGTTATATTCTTGAACAGCTTTTTCTGTTTTTGTTACCAAAACATCAACTACGCTAGCTTGAAAACTAGCTGCTAATGTTTGTGGATTAATATCTTCACCTTTTTGTTTCGCGTTATGCACAGTGTTGATAACTGCTGATTTTAAACCACTAAAACTAAAATCATATGAGCCATCTTCCAACCAGGCACGCGGTAGATCAATTAAGGGTTCACCCTCTTGAGCTAGACGATCGATATGAGGACCGCCTGGATATGGTAACTGTAGCGTACGTGCTACTTTATCGTATGCTTCACCAGCTGCATCATCTCTTGTTTCACCAATGACTTCAAAACGAACGTGCTCTTTCATGTAGACAAGTTCTGTATGTCCACCCGAAACAACTAATGCTAGTAACGGAAACTTTAATGGCGTAATAAGTTGATTCGCATAAATATGTCCCGCAATATGATGTACAGGAATTAAAGGCTTCTGATGAGCAAAAGCTAACGCCTTAGCTGCGTTGACACCAATTAATAACGCTCCTACTAATCCTGGTCCTTCTGTTACCGCAATTGCATCAATATCATCAAATGTCATATTGGATTGATGTAGAGCTTCTTCTACAACTATTGTGATTTGCTCAACATGATGCCGTGAAGCAATCTCAGGTACAACTCCCCCAAAGCGTTTATGGCTTTCAATTTGAGAGGCTACTACATTTGCAACAATTTCTGTACCACCTCGAATAATCGCAACAGCCGTTTCATCACAGCTTGTTTCTATTGCTAATATTACTTCATTTTCTTTTGTCATAATTTCACCCACATAACTAATGCATCTTCATTGTTATCAGAATAATAATTTTTTCGTATGCCGCCAGCCTCAAAGCCTAGCTTTTTATACAATGACTGTGCAATATGATTTGATGTTCTTACTTCAAGCGTCATTGAAAGTGCCCCTAGCTGTTTCACAACATTCATCGCAGCTTTAAGCAAAGCATATCCTAACCCTTTTCCTCTATACTTAGGAAGTATAGCAATATTGGTAATATGCGCTTCATCAATTACAATCCAAGTTCCACAATATCCAATAATTTGCTCATCTATTTCCATTACAAGGTAGGTAGAAAATTGATTGGCCGTTAATTCGTTATAGAAGGCCTCTTTGCTCCAAGGTGTTGCAAATGCCTGTTTTTCAATTTCAACAACTTGATCAATATCTTCAACTTTCATTAGACGAAATTTCACTGTCATAGTCATTTTCTCACTCATTTTTCGCTTCTTGTGCTTTTAACCAGTTTGCTTCTGCCTCAGCTAACCTAATGTAATTAGGCACAAAAGCATGAACTGGAGTTGCTTCTTTTTGCATACCTAAAAAAGCTAATTCACTTGGACGAGGATTGTATTGTGAGACAGATGCAAAGAGTGCTTGTTCTCCTAATACGCTAGTTAATATTTCTTTATGCGCTTCAATATCATTCCCAATAAATAAAATAGATTCATTGTATTCTTTCAATTTTCCAGCCCATTGTTCATTAATAACAAGCTGATCTTTCTCTTCATTACGTAGTTCCTGTCCATTATCAAAACGATATAACCCTGTGAAAATTTGTTGTCTACGCGCATCAAATAACGGGGAGATAAGTCCGTTAAAGTAACGGCCGTTAGCAGCTACAATCTCAAGGCTAGACACTCCAACTAAAGGAATGTTAAGCGTCCACGCAAGTGTTTTAGCCACGGTTACACCAATGCGGACACCAGTATAAGAACCAGGCCCTTCTGCTACTACAATTTTATCTAATTCTTTTGGTAATGTATCACAATCCGCCAGCAACGATTCAATAGCCTTCATCAAGCGAATAGAATGATTCTTTTTCAGATTTGTAATTACTTCTCCAATTACTTTATTCTCTTCAACCAATGCGACGCCCATTACGAAATTTGACGTATCAATTGCTAATGTTTTCATAGTTAAAAAGCTCCTTACATAGGTCAATATATCTTGCGCCTTTGGCGTTGCAAACAAGCTTACGTGTTTTAGGCGTATCATGATAAATATTAATTTGAACAAATTCCTTTGGTAACTGCTCTTCAATTAAGTGAGCCCACTCAACAACGGTAACACCATCACCTTCAAAGTATTCATCAAAACCTAGATCTTCAAATTCATCCCCTAGACGATATACATCCATGTGATAGAGGGGCAATCTTCCATCTTTATATTCCTTAATAATAGTAAATGTAGGGCTGTTTACGTTCCTTTTAATTTCAAGACCTTTTGCTAATGCCTTGGTAAAAGTTGTCTTACCAGCTCCTAAGTCTCCTTCTAATAACAAAACATCACCTTGAGCTAGCAGCGAAGCAAGACGGTTGGCTAGCTTTTGTGTATCTTCAATAGAAGCGGATTGGATGACAAACTCTTCTAATGGTTTCATTTTTCGAATCCTCACTTTACTCTCTCTAAATCAATTTATACCTCTATTGTATACGCAGTTCTCTACTCATATCCAGCATATACATACAAAAAAGTCCCTAGGAACAGTCCTAAGGATCATAATTTTAATATAAAAAAAAAGACGAAACCTTTTGTTTCGTTTAGATGGCGGTCCCGACGGGAATCGAACCCGCGATCTCCTGCGTGACAGGCAGGCATGTTAACCGCTACACCACGGGACCATTTGGTTGCGGGGACAGGATTTGAACCTGCGACCTTCGGGTTATGAGCCCGACGAGCTACCAGACTGCTCCACCCCGCGATAATATAAATGCCTGGCAACGTCCTACTCTCACAGGGACAAAGTCCCAACTACCATCGGCGCTAGAGAACTTAACTTCCGTGTTCGGCATGGGAACGGGTGTGACCTCTCTGCTATCGCCACCAGACATGTTTTGAGATTATTCTCTCAAAACTAGATAACATTTTGCTGAGTACTAAGTTTACTGTCTAGCTATGGCTCCTAATTAGTCGCCTTCGCTTTTTCTAATTTGGTTAAGTCCTCGATCGATTAGTATCAGTCAGCTACACACGTCGCCGTGCTTCCACCTCTGACCTATCAACCTGATCATCTTTCAGGGATCTTACTAGCTTGCGCTATGGGAAATCTCATCTTGAGGGGGGCTTCATGCTTAGATGCTTTCAGCACTTATCCCGTCCACACATAGCTACCCAGCGATGCCTTTGGCAAGACAACTGGTACACCAGCGGTGTGTCCATCCCGGTCCTCTC
>NZ_LWBK01000056.1:0-13823 GCF_001614195.1 Bacillus sp. VT 712
GTAGGCACACAGATGCCCAGAGACATGGGAGGGTACGTCATCATAAGTTACGCAGAGATCCATTGTGCATCACATAATTCTCTGACACTACTTACCACTATTAACCAGTAGTGACCGCGTAGCGTACCCATATAATGGAATAGTTTCTCATAATATAAAAATATTGTTAGGAAGCGTGTCGAAAAATATTTTTTTGACACCCCACCAACGGCTCAAACCGTTGATAAATCAACATTTATAGAGGGAGGGTATCTATATGTATCAATCACCATCTATTAATGAGATTCGACAACAAGTCGTTACGGAAGCGTTTGCTACGGCAAGTGGTGAGCGAAGTCTTATATTTATTAGTTCTTTTCCTTTTATATGTATTGGAACAATCCTTAAAGTGGAAAGCGATTATGTTTTTTTAGATATCGAAACCACTTATATTTCTGAATTAGAAGACAAGGTTATGCGCATTCATATTGATGATATAGATGTATTTTATATTGAGAATGGCGGGCCTTCTATACCGAAAATCCGCTAAGTTGTTAAAGGGGTTGATGGTAAGTGAAAAGATATTTTCATGTTGTTGCAATTCCCATTCGGATTGTCATTAATAACTTTGGTGATCACGATCCCAATGGAATGATGTATGTTTTAAAAGAAAATGAAAAAAAGGTACGTGAACAAGTGGACTGTAGCCCATTCATGCCCGTTGAGCTTGTCCAACCGCTGACAATCCGAGCAAATGTAGGAGACAATATTGAAATTTTATTTGAGAATAAGCTTCCTTTCCCAACATCTATGCATATCCAGCGAGCAGAATATGATGTTCAAACATCTGATGGAGCTTTCGTTGGATTAAATGCTGATAGTACGGTTCCACCTTGCCCTTCAGGTGAAACCCATATTTATCGCTGGAAGGTTCATAATGAAGGGATTCATATTTTTTCAGATTTAGGTAACTCGTTATCTAGTGAACTAGGGACTAATCTACACGGACTTTTTGGCGCACTCATTGTTCAAACAAAAGGATCTTGGTGGACAGATCCAGTGACAGGCGATGAAATAAATAGCGGCTTATATGCTGATATTCACAACCCACTAGGTCCGTCTTTTAGAGAATATGCATGGTTTTTCCACGATGAACAAGAAGCCAATAACTTAACCGGTGATCATCCAATTGACCCTCACACGCTACAGCCGTCCATGCAGCACTCTATTAACTACCGCTCTGAACCGATGAGAAATCGGCACATGTTAATACTAGAAGGTGTCGCTTGTAGTGACTGTGAGGGAGAAGAGGTTCACCATGATTCCTGGGCATTTGGCGATCCTGCAACGCCTGTCTTACCATCTTATGTAGGAGATCCTCTTAAAATACGTCTCATTCATGGAGGCGTTCAGGAAACCCATGTATTTCACTATCATGTTCATCAGTGGAAGTTTGAATTAGAAGATAGTGATTCTGACATCATTGACTCTCAAGCAATTTCACCACAAAATTCGTATACAATTTCACCGCTATATGGTGCAGGAAGCTTCCAAAAAGCATTTGGAGATATTATCATTCACTGTCATTTGTACCCTCACTTCGGTGAAGGAATGTGGGGAATGCACCGCATATTTAATACGTTGCAAGACGGTAGTCAGTGTTATCCTAACGGAGTGCCAATTCCTTGCTTACAGCCTTTGCCTGATCGGCCGTTACCACCAAAACCAACGGCAAAGAAACCTGGGTTTCCAAACTTTATTCCCGGTATAGTCGGCTGTAAGTCTCCAAGACCTCCTATCGGAATAAGCGATGCAAATCGAACACCCACCACGCTAGAAAAGAATCAGTTCGCACCGAATGCTTCTCCAGGCGCATTGTTTGTTAACCCTTGTATTGAAGGGGTAACACCTGTACGCGTTTATGACACGGTGTTGATACAGATGCCCATTCAATACAATGAGGAAGGTTGGCATGACCCTGAAGGACGACTATACGTTTTAGCAGAAGACGAAGAAGATGTTCTCGCTGGTCGAAAAAAACCTGAACCGCTTGTCATTCATGCCAATGCTGGAGAATGTATTAAGATTCGTTTTACAAATAAACTTCCTCAAGTATTGGGGGGAAATGCTTTTCAGTTAGTTAATCGCACCTATGAAGCAACTCAGCACGTTCACTTTGTAAAGTTTGACCCTTTATCTTCAGACGGCGCTAATACTGGCTGGAACTATAACACGGGGGTACTTATTGAGCTACAGTGGTACGCAGATGTAGAGCTCAGAGGCGTGTTTTTTCATGACCATAACTTTGCTGCTCAAGGGCAACAGCATGGCGTGTTTGGCGGTTTAAATATTCATGCAAAAGGTGCTGAAGTTTTAGATATACAAACAGGAAAGCCCTCTGATACTGGTACAAAAACAATTGTTACACACCCTTTAATTGCAGACTACCGAGAATTCTCACTATTTGTTCACGATTTTGCTTTACTATTTGACAAGGACGGCTGCCCTCTTAACCCACCGCCTTTTCCTGGCTCTCAAGAAGATCCTGGGGTAATGGGTATTAACTATAAAAATGAACCTCTGCAATTCCGATTAGTTGAGCCAACGTGTGATCCTGCTTATGTGTTTAGTTCTTATCTACATGGTGATCCTGTTACACCACTACTTGAAACGTATAATGGCGATCCTGTTAGAATTAGATTATTTCAAGGTGCACAAGAAGAGTCTCATAGCTTTAATCTACACCGACAAATTTGGCAAAAAGAGCGCCAAGACCTGGATTCTGAACTAACTCAGCAGCAGCATATAGGTATTTCTGAACACTTTACTCTTGCATTTCCGATAGAAGGTAAAGGCGATTTTGATATGTTATATCATTTCGGCAGCATTGACGACATATGGCTCGGAAACTGGGGATTAATGCGAACGTTTGAAGGAGAAGTAGATCACTTACATCCTCTTCCGGATCGCCCTTGTCCTCCAAAACGACAGTTACCTTTACCATGTGAGAATGGAAAGGTGCCAAAGAAAGCTGTTTCTAAAGAATGCCCCGGCCCAAAAGATGCACGTGTTATTAAATATAACGTTGTCGCAATGCAAACGGATATTGTCTACAACAAATATGGTGACCATGATCCATTTGGTATTGTGTTTGCTCTTGCGAAAGATGAAAAAGCGGTTCGCTCTGGTAAATTAAACCCGGAACCTCTCATTTTAAGAGCAAACGTGGGGGATTGCATAGAAATAACGCTTCACAATAAGCTAAAGGGCTTTTCACATCCACAACATGCTATTCATGGCTATCCTGGAGTTCCTGTTGAAACACCGTTCCCACCTTCTTGTCGAATTTCTTTACATGCACAGCTTTTAGAGTATGACGTGAGAAATTCAGACGGTGCAACGGTAGGATTTAACCCTGATCAAACAATTGGTCCAGGTGAAACGATTACCTATCGCTGGTACGTCAGTCGTCCTGTAGGCGCATGTAACTTATGGGATATGGCTGATTTGCGTAACCACCGGCACCATGGAGCATTCGGAATCTTTATTGCTGAACCAAAAGGTACTTATTATTTGGATTCTGTTACTAGAAAGAAAGTACAGTCTGGCAATCAAGTCATACTCTCTCACCCTCTTTTGGGCGAAAAGCGGGAATTTGTCTTGTTAATGCATGATGGCGTTCGGTTAGTAGATCGCAAAGGTGACCTTATTATTGACCCGGAACCTATTTTCATGGACCGTGAAGAATTAGAAGACTTTGAAGATCAAGGCTCAAGAGGATTTAACTATCGATCAGAACGGTTTATTAATCGATTACGGCGAAACCCTGATATCTCTAAAGTTTTCAGCTCAAAGGTACATGGGGATCCATCCACTCCAATTTTTCTTGCTCACCCAGGTGATCCAATTACAATACGCTTCGTTTTTCCTGCTGACAGAGCACGCACTCATACTTTCACTTTACACGCTCATGAGTGGAGCCGAAGCATTCGTGATGTTAACTCAGAAGCTATTTCTGCAATAGGACAAAACACAATCGGTACGCATGAGAACTTTGAACTTCATGATGGAGCCGGCGGGCAGTTTGCTTTACCTGGTGACTATATGTATCGCTCTGACAATATCCGATGGGATATTGAACTGGGGATGTGGGGAATTATGCGTGTCCTTCAAAAAGGTGACTCTCGTATTGCACCACTAAAAAAATACGAAAAGAGAGGATAAATATGGGTGATATTAAAAAAAGCCATTCCGATAAGACTAGCGGGTATCATCGGCACTTCCACTGTCCAAGTTGCATCTCAGAAGCTGAAAACGACCCTACAAGGTTCTGTTCTCCCGAGGAATGTCCCGAGGAAATACCCACTAAAAGATTTTCTGGTCCTACTAGGATTTTGCCAATTAAAGAGCATGAGGAATTAAAAGAATGTATTCATGAAGTTAACCAGCTTTTACTAGCCTTTGCGGATGAAAGAGATTCTCACTTATTAGAATCTTTTCGATTAAAAGTAAAATCGATGCGAGGACATTTTGTCACCGTTCATGTGTTATGTGGTAAAGCTGAAATTCCTATTGAAGGTGAGCTTTCCGATGCAGGAAAAGATTTTTTGATTATTGATCATTTACATCAAAATTTCTTCGTTCCGTACGAACGTATTTGCAATATCAACCACAGTGAAATGAATGAGCATATGACGGGAAGACACGGCGGAGAATTAGCCAACTTGAATGACTGCTGCCGTCGAGAATTAATGCTTAACTTTGGTGAAGTTGTAGCAGCCAATCCTTTTTTAATCAACCTATTCTTCGGAATGAGGCTGCACAAATTTTTATGTGCCTTTCTTAAATCCGATATATGTGTTGTGACGAAAGATAAAGGTGAAAAGAAAGGATGTTTATTGACAGTTGAAGAAGCTAACCTTACTTTAGAAATAAACGAATCAAAAGAAACAATATCTTTTGAAGAAATTTGCTTCATTAAAGACTAGCCTTTTACCATAAAGGACTCAAAACCAATTGGTTTTGAGTCCTTCCTTTTTAAAAAATCGCATCAGAAAATTTAGTGACTTGAACATTCAATAATCACGCGTTTTCCTATGTTCTTAAACAAATGGAAGTTTAAGTTGTCTGTTAGGCTTCCCAGTCTTAACTGCACCATTCCGTCACATGCTGGAATAGAAGGCGCTGGATGAAATTTTTTAATATGATGAGGTTGATTTTTTCTGCAAATGCACTTGCGGTGACGACGACAATGACAAGGATAATGGACGTGTTTAGAGTGTGTAGAACGATGTGAAGAATTATGGTTAGAAGTGGCCGTCTTCTTTACTTTATCGTGCCAAATGATTTTGCTCATATTATTTCTTAAAATTGTAACAACTGTACAATCGTCCTTCATTATATCGACAAAATCTGTTCCTACCATATATAAAGTACCTTCAACTTTATGTTTTGCGGTGGTGTTTGCAGCGGACTTAGGTTGTAGAGGTTTCGTTGCTTTCATGGGTTTCACGTGTTGCGTGGGTCTCATGAGTTTCATAGGTTTCATAGGTTTTATAGGTTTTATAGGTTTTATAGGTTTTATAGGTTTTATAGGTTTCATGAGTTACTTTCACCTGCCTTTCTGATATTGATAACATGGTATGAACATGCCAAGCTTCAAGAATGGGTAACCACACAGATTCAGTAAATATTTCACAAAAAAAAAACTGGCGCCCTTCAAAACACCAGCTGAACCAATCCCATATATAAAACTGTTCCTCCCCCAATCGAAAGCAACATGCTTCCCCTCCATGCATGAAGCAATACCACAAAGCCAACTGCTAGCATTTCAGGTAACCCATGACTTCCTGAAACAAAGCTGATATCCTTTAACGAATACACTACCAACAGTCCGATAACCGCTGCCGGTAGAACAACCCCGATTAGTGCGCTTTGGTACTGCTTGCCTTTTTTCCATTGCTCCATAAAAATGACGACAAACAGCGCGGTCATTACGAACTCAATCCCTTCCGTACTGAACGTAATAAACGAGCCAAAAATACTGCCAAGCGCTGATCCGAGCACCCAGTAGCAGTGGTTCAGTAGCGTAATAAAAAAGAAAAAGTGGTTGTAAATCCTAGTTTACTGCTTGATATTGATAGTGAGGGCCGAATTGTTGGCATTGAGCTTTTCGGAATGCTTGCAGAGAAGATAGCGCCACTTTCTGGTGCTGAACATATCTATACAATGCATGATGAGATGTTCTCATTTTACCTATCATCTCAAGAGGTTCATGCAACATTTGTTTTTAACGGAATTAAATTTTGCTTTGCAGACGCTGATTATCAAGACTTCGTCGGCTTTGAAGTAATTGATTCAAATCTATATGAGCGACAGCTATTGATGCAGCTCGTTAAGCCCTAAAAGAAAGCTGTAAAAAGACAAGCTACCTTCAGCTTGTCTTTTCTTATTCATGAAATCTTCGTTCCATTTGGCAACTTTTCATCCGGCTGTAGCAGCACTACATCTCCTTCTCCTGGAACGCCACCTAAAACGAGCACTTCTGATTTAAATCCTGCAATTCGCATTGGCGGAAAGTTTACAACCGCGACGACTTGACGATTCAGAAGCTCGGTTGGCTCATAGCGATGCGTAATTTGCGCAGATGACTGCTTTACTCCGATCTCTTCTCCAAAATCAACTTCAAGCTTAATCGCCGGCTTTTTGGCCTCTGGAAACGGTTTGGCGTCAAGAATTGTACCAACGCGTAAATCTAATTTTAAAAAGTCTTCAATGTTTGCCATTTAACTTGAACCACCTTTTTATTATTTTTCGATTGTGACTATTTCAGATTTTCTGCTTACATCACGTGTTGACCAAATCAGGATCCCAATTCCTATTAACAACAAGCTAATTCCGCTCCAAGACGTCATCGTCAGCTTTTCTCCTACAACTAAAACGCCAAGCATCGTTGCAGTTAGCGGCTCTGCTAACGCTAGAGTAACTGCGGTTGAAGATGAAACGTGTGCAAGCCCTTTGGCAAATAGAAAATAAGCAAGCCCTGTGGCCATAACGCCAAGCTGAAGGCTTACACCAATACCTCTCAAGCTTGTAAACCATGACATATCAAATAAAAATAGGAGTGGTGATAAAAAAAGCGCGCTTAAAATAAAGACAACCGCAACGGCTGATAGTGACGAATACTTTTCCACTAACCCTCTGCTTGCAAGGGTGTAGCAAGCAAAGGATAGGCCTGCTCCAAGCGCCATGAAAATTCCCGTTATATTTAGGCTTGCCGATTCTTTGTTCAGAAATAACAGCACGCAGCCTAAAATAGATAAAAACGTAGAGCACCACCAGATGATGCTTGGCCGCTTGTTTGAATAAAACCATTCAATAAGCCCAGATAAAACAGGTGCACTCCCGATGGCCACAACTGTGCCAACCGCAACGCCTGTGATGGAAACTGCTGAAAAGAACAGCGGCTGATAGCATGCCATACTAAGAGCTGCGACAAGAGTGGCTTTTAGCGGCCATCCTTTTAGACGTAAATCTTTTCTAATCAGCAGAAGCAGTAATAGAAACACACCGCCTACTGCAAGCCTTGTTGCGCCAATAGCAATTGGGTGTGCGGAGTCCGGTGCTAGCGCCTGGGTAGTACCTGTTGTGCCCCATAGAATCCCTGCTAGTAAAATGAAAAAAGGAGCTGCTTTCACAATGATTCACCTCAATAAAAAGATAAAAAGAACGATTACTCTTATGATAAAGAATTCCCTATTCATTTTCTTTACCAAGTTTAATCTTCTTTTTATCTATTATTAAGAATTCGATATTTTTGCGGTGACACGCTTTCATGGCTGACAAACCATCTTGTAAAGGAAGAGGAGTTAGCAAAACCAATCTCTTCACTAATCCTGGACATCGACCATCCTGTTGATAGCAATAAACGCTTCGCTTCATCTAAACGAAGTTTCGATAAATACTCCTTCACGCTTTTTCCCGTTTGCTTTTTAAACCATGTCGAATAATAAACGGGATGATAATGCTCAATTGCTGCGAGGGTTTCCAGGTTGAGTGGCTCCTTAAAGTGCTGATGAATGTAATCAATTGAAGGAGGATTGGACGTTTGCAGCTTTTTAGTCACATACCTCGTTAAATCAACTAAAGCAGAATAATCAGCAGGGTTTTTCGCTTCTTCTAACAATAAATACCGAATAGCTGACCACTGACTATCAAGCGTCATATACATGCTGTTTGTACCCTTTGGCAGGTACTGCGTTGGAATATCTAAGATTAAAAATTCATTTCGGTCTCTGGAGCGATAGTTATGATTCAGTCCCGGAGGCAGGTAAAAGCATTGATCCGGGCTAAGCGTTACTTCTTGAAACGCCATTTCCATATCAAGAGAGCCTTGCAGTGGAAAAAGAAACTGTCCAAATTCGTGCTGGTGCAGCGTGAATTCTTTCGAGTAGGATCTCTTTTCACACGTTAACTCGTTCACTTTATCCATTTGGCTCTCTCCTTTACGTTAAGTTGAATCTATTATAAGTGCAAAATCCGCTAAAAAAAAGCCTAACATGTCGCTCTCGGTTTATTTGTTCATTTTCCAAACGGCCGCAACGTTCATCGCCGTTTTTTCCACATAGTCGCTGGCATTCGCAAAAGCATTTTCTAACGTCGTCACTCCTGGCACAATACTAAATAACGCATCGATACCATGCTCATAAACGACGTGGCTGTCAGCTCCGATGTTCCCAGCAATTCCAATGACCGGAATGCCATGCTTTTTGGCTGTTTTTGCTACGCCAATGGGCGTTTTACCATAAATGGTTTGCCCGTCAATTTTTCCTTCTCCTGTGATGACTACGTCCGCATCACGAACGGCTTCTAATAGATTCGTTGCTTCAATGACGATGTCGACGCCCCTTTTCAATTCCGCTTGTAAGAAAGCAAGCAGCCCTGCACCTAATCCCCCTGCTGCACCAGCTCCTGGCACGTCATCAATCTTTTGACCAAGGTCTCGTTCAAGAACGGCTGCGTAGTGTCGTAAATTTCGATCCAAAAGCGCAACCATCTCTGGCGTTGCTCCTTTTTGTGGACCGAAGATGGCAGATGCTCCTCGCTCTCCGGTAAGAGGATTATCAACATCACACGCTACTTCAATTTTGACGTGCTGAAGACGCGAATCTAGCGTTGATAGATTAATAAAAGCTAAGTTTCCGAGTGCTCCGCCACCATCTAGAATTTCGTTTCCTTCCGCATCTAGTAACTGTGCACCAAGCGCTTTGGCCATTCCAGCGCCTCCATCGTTTGTGGCACTTCCACCAATCCCGATAATAATATGGTTTACGCCGTAATCTAGCGCTGCTGAAATGAGCTCACCTGTACCTTTGGTTGTTGTCATAAGCGGATTTCGCTTAGCAGGGGGTACGAGGTGCAATCCAGACGCGGCTGCCATTTCAATGACGGCTGTTCTCTTCGTTCCCAGAATGCCAAAGAAAGCTTCAACCGGCTCACCTAAAGGACCCGTAACCGTTTTTGAGATAATCTCTCCATCCGTTGCGTCAACCAGGGACTGAACCGTCCCTTCTCCTCCGTCAGCCATCGGTACTTTTACATAGTTTGCTTGTGGCAGTACTTGCTTAAAGCCTTTTTCAACTGCTTCAGCTACCTCTAAAGATGATAAGCTTTCTTTAAATGAATCCGGAGCAATGACAATCTTCATTACGTTCTCTCCCTACACTTTAATATTAGCTAAATAGCTTGAACACACCGTAAATGAGCGTCGATAAAATCGCTAGCGTTAAACCAACTGCTGACTCATATGGAATAAGCTTAAGTCGTTCTTTAATTTCCATATGAACGCTTCCCCCCGTTGCGTGGAAAAAGCTACCGTGCGGTAAATGATCTAAAACCGTCGCACCTGCGTGTACCATAGCTGCTCCGGCAAGCGCTGAAACGCCCATCTCTAAAATCGTGGAGCTAAACACCTGACTGGCAACCGCTGTTCCTGCAGTTGTTGAAGCAGTCGCAGCAGACATGAAGATTCCTGATGCTGGCGCCAGCACATAGCCTGGTAAGCCGAGCGCACTTAGTCCTTCAATCAATACATCTTTTAAGCCTGAATTGGCGATAATTCCAGCCAGCGTACCCGTTCCTAGGAGCATAATGGCCACACCCGTCATTTTTCCTAACCCTGAAACAGCATAGTCATTCAGCTTTTTGCCTCTTCCCATGACAATTGCACCGACAATTCCTCCAATTGGCAAAGCAATCATTGAATCAATATTAATGTTAAACAGCGGTCGCAGTGATAGTAAAACAATCGTCACAAGCGGCGCAATAATAGCTGGTAAAAATGCCGGTAGCTTATCTGCATTATTTACTTCTATTTCGGCAAGCTGTACAGGAGCCCCTTTTTTCACAAGCTTTTTGGCAATAAGATACGTCACAACAATTCCAAAAGCTGCTGGGATTATACCCGCTGCCATAATGGATGTGAGCGGAACATTAAAAGCATCTGAAGCTGCGATAGCATTGGGGTTTGGCGACATAATGTTCCCAGCTTTCCCGCCTCCAATCATTGCTAATAAAATCGCCGGTTTTGACAGATTGGCTTTTTGAGCAATTGCAAGCGCAATTGGTGCCACTGTAATAACCGCTACGTCAACAAATACACCAACTGTAGTTAAAATCATTGTTGCAAGCGCCAGCGCAAGCAGTGCTCTCGCTTCTCCTAGTTTTTTTACAATTGTTTCTGCAATAACAGCAGCTGCTCCTGATTCGATGAGCACACCTGCTAATATACCTGCAGCTAATATCCTTAGTACGGCAGGTATAATCCCTTGCGCTCCTTCCATCATAAGCGCCACGGTATTCGTTATATCCACTCCTCCTACTAGACCACCAATTAAAGCACCGGCAATCATTCCATAGGCAGGAGATACTTTCTTTAAGATCAATACAATTGCAACAACAAGCGCAACCACTGCGCCTAAAGCGCTTACTTCAATAGTAGCATCCATTTCCCGTTCCCCCTTGAATGTTATAAGTTAAGTGTAAGCGTTTTCTAAACTAACTGCATTGTTCATGAAACCAAAAAAAGGCCTGTCTTTTTCAAGCCTTTTTGTGCATCGGAACAATTTTATTGAATTTTATACTGTAGTATCGCAACGTACAGCTCAACCAAGTCACTGAGTTTACGAGGGTCTTTATTCGTCAGCTCAGAAATGCGCTCTAAGCGATACCTGAGCGTATTTCGGTGGATAAACAGCCTACCTGCTGCTTTATTTACATCTCCATTTTCTTCAACATATACGCTTAGCGTTTCTAACAAATCGCCTTTTTCATCATAGTCTTTTAGCTCTTCAACTGACTGACTTAACTCGCCTTTTACGCCAAATTCTTTCGCTTCAGCTAAAAAAACAGCTAGCTTATAGTGTTCATAGCGGTAAAGTAATTGATCAGGGTGTAATTTCTCACCCACTTTTAACGTATAGAGCGCTTCTTGATAAGATATCGCCAATCCTTCTATTGACGGAATGAACCTTCCAATCGCCACCTTGCCTTCTAGCTGATTATGTTGAACCCAACTTTTAATTTGATTAAAAGTACCGTCTTCTTTTTCATGCGTCATATCAATTCTTTTCAGCACCACAATATGAGTAGGCTGAACAATGTACAAGTCATCTTTTTCGAGCTTTCCTCGCAACCACTTATAGCCGTTTGAATGATTCTCCACTTTTAAAATTACCGCTATGCGCGGGAGGTCCAACTGAATGCCAAGACGTTCTACTCGTTCAAAGTAAAAGGAATCTAGCTTGTCCATTCCGTGAAGCAATTGACTCGTTAACTCTTCTTTCAACCGCTCATCCCATTGAATTTCATCTACTAACACCGCTTGCTGTAAAATCATTTCAGCAGCCATTTTCACAAGCTCTCCGTAGTTCCGTACTTCCTCTGGTTCACCTGTAATACCAATCACACCAACGACCTCATCATGAAAGGTAATGGGCAAATTAATGCCTGCTTTCACTCCGTGAAACTGCGTTAACTCAGAGCTAGTAATTTCAAAGCCTTTTTGTGTTTCAATTACTCGCACAGCACCTTCGTGAATAGAATCAATTCGATGATGATCACCTGATCCGATAATGACGCCTTTTTCATTCATCACGTTGATGTTGCGGTGAATAATGTTCGTCGTTCGATTCACAATTTCTTGAGCTAAAGAATGATTTAAAAACCTCATGCACTTCACCTCTTCATTCCCATGAATGCTTTTTTAACCTATCGTTAACTATAGCATCATTAAATAAAAAAAAGAAAGCCTGCTTATACCTAGCCTTTCTTTTAATTGAAGAGTCCTCTTAACGTAAATGAATGTTGTCAATTGTTATACTCTTTTTTACATCTCCTAAGTAAAAGACAAGCTGAGCATTTTTATCGTCATGAGGTAGCTGTAAATTTTTAAAAGCGAAGTGATATTTCTGTATTCTGGAAGATACTTTTACTTTCTGCTTCTCATACACGTTTCCATCTTCGTCTGTCAGCGCAACAAACATATCACCTTTTGGTTGAATACTTGCATCAAAGCTTAATTCATACCCTTGTCCTGCATTCAGGAAGATACCTTTTTGAAGTAACTTCAAATCATCTGCATATTTGCTGCTTGTTTTCACATCAATATGAAGCTGGCGTTCATTAGGGTCAACGGTTGCTAAAGCGTTTATTTTTCTCGCTTGTACAACGTGCCAATAGCTCATTCCATCTGCTTCTCCCACGCTAAATGTACCGTTGTATACTCGATTTCCATCACTTAAAGGAACCTTTGGAATATCGTCATTAAACGGAATTCCTTCAACCTCTACAAGCTTTGCGTTTCCAATCCATACAGGCTGGTCGTTTGTTCCAAGATTAAACTCAACGCGCGCTGCATTATCGGATTCTTTTTTCATTTGGAACAAAACTTCATAGCTTTGTACTTGGTTTGTCAGCTGAGCATTTAAAGCTGGTGAATATCCTGCGTATCCAACTGATGCTCCTCCTGTTACTTGTACCTTCATGCTTCTAGCTACTTCCGTTTTAGCATCAAACGTTAGCTTATAAAAGCGGCCTTTCGCTAGTGACACAATAGACTGAGGCTGCACCGAGTAAAGCTGACCTCCAGGACGAAGTATATTTACCTTTAAAAAGCGGCTATTGTTTAATTCTTCTACTGATAAAACTGCATCTCCATCCGGCTCTTTATGAAGGGACCAGTTAGCAGTACCTTCAATTCCCATGCCAGGGTCACCTGCTTTTGTTTCTGTAAACTGATTGTTATAAACTAAGTTTCCGTCTGCTTGAGGAAGCTTAGCACCTGACAAATATTCTTCTTTTGGAATGACTGGAGGAGTTGGCTCACGGTACTCTCTGCCCGTTAACTCATAGACTCTTACATAGTCAATTTTCATTTCTTTTGGGAACTGGGTCTCTGCCGTTGGATTCCCATCAAAATTCCCACCAACTGCTAGATTCATAATGAGATGAAATTCTTCGTCAAACGGCGCTGGATAAGCATTGGTATCTGGCTGTCCATCACTTTGACTGTACCAATCGTTTTGCACGCTATAGAGCTCACCGTCCACGTACCATCGGATTTCACCAGGCTCCCATTCAACGGCATATGTGTGGAAATCTTCAATTGTGCTTCCATCTTAAAATGTGTATTCTTCACCGCTATACGTATTGTTTGGCCACTGCTGACCATAGTGAATGGTGCCCGCAATAGTATTTGGCCTGCTACCCCAGCCTTCCATAATATCAATTTCACCCGAAGCTGCCCAGCCTCCGTAACGATTATGCTCCGGAAGCATCCAAACGGC
>NZ_LWBK01000057.1:0-16408 GCF_001614195.1 Bacillus sp. VT 712
GAAGCACGGCGACGTGTGTAGCTGACTGATACTAATCGATCGAGGACTTAACCAAATTAGAAAAGCGAAGGCGACTAATTAGGAGCCATAGCTAGACAGTAAACTTAGTACTCAGCGAAATGTTATCTAGTTTTGAGAGAATAATCTCAAATCATGTCTGGTGGCGATAGCAGAGAGGTCACACCCGTTCCCATGCCGAACACGGAAGTTAAGTTCTCTAGCGCCGATGGTAGTTGGGACTTTGTCCCTGTGAGAGTAGGACGTTGCCAGGCACATTTAAAAGACTAGCTAAATTAGCTAGTCTTTTTTTATTTGCGATTGCAAATAATTAAATAATAAATAAGGTGCTTTTATACTTGTTAACTGTAAAAAATGCATAATATATGGATAATCCTTTGACGAATAGGTATGTAATAACTCATACCACCATTCTGTTTCATAGCGAGAAATCATACTAAGATTATACAAGATTAGATAATGACTTAGGATCTCAGGAAAGTATACGCATTGTTCACGTGATGTTGTTAGATGCAAATCGCTTGTTTCTAAATTGAAAAGTAGAGGAGAACATTGATAGAGATTTGTATGTAAGTTTGCAAAAGAAATTCTAAGAGTAGGATTTATTTCTTGCATACGCATGTCTATCTTGAAGCGATCTTGTAAATATAAATGTAATCGTGTATTGTCCATATGGTAAGATTCTTTAATTTGGTTAGGGAAAATTAACTCTTTATTATTTAAGTTCCCTACTAATACTTTCTTAGAAGCTCTTGAAGGGCTTAATTCATTAAATAATGAATACATTTCATCAATATGTACTAATAACTCAGTCATTGTATATTTTTGACCTTCTAATTGTTTCATGTGAAACAGTTCTTTTCCAACCTCAGAAAATAACCCATTTTTTTGAATTTTTACCTCATCATCAAGAAAGTCATAACTTTGCTTTTTTCTTTTTCGTGTTGACACTCCATGTGCTAGAACTGCTGTATTTTCTGGATAAACTGGATTTTTAGTTAATAGACATGCTTTTAACAACTGGGATAAACCATAAAAAAGTAATACTGGTTGCATGGAAGTATGAGATTTTAGTGCAGTTTGATAATAATTTTTGCTATGTTCCAGATAATAAATAAATGGATAACAATTTTTAAAACTACGCTGTTCAGCATCAACAATGCTTGAAGAATTGTACTGATTATATAAATACTTTTGTGAAAAAGGGGCTGAGAAAAATAAATGATAAGGTTTCCAAACATCATAAGTGAAACTCAAAAAATCACCTCTTTTATTATTAGAATTATCTGATATATAGTATGGTTATTGACAGCTACATAAGCAATTGTTAATCTACTAATAATATTCTGTCGCTTTGAGGAGGATTCTATAATGTGGGAAAGTAAATTTTCAAAAGAAGGTTTAACATTTGATGATGTTTTGTTAGTGCCAGCTAAATCTGAAGTGTTGCCAAAAGATGTTGATATGAGTGTAGAACTAACAAAAACGCTAAAGCTAAATGTACCATTCATTAGTGCAGGTATGGATACAGTAACTGAAGCAGAGATGGCAATTGCTATGGCTCGTCAAGGTGGTTTAGGGATCATTCATAAGAATATGTCTATTGAACAACAAGCCGAGCAAGTTGATAAAGTAAAGCGTTCTGAAAGTGGTGTTATTACCGATCCATTTTTCTTAACACCAGAAAATCAAGTATTTGCTGCAGAACATTTGATGGGAAAATATCGTATCTCTGGCGTACCAATTGTAAATAACGAAGAAGAGCAAAAGTTAGTTGGTATTCTGACAAATCGTGATTTGCGTTTTATTCAAGATTACTCAATGCTTATCTCTGATGTAATGACAAAAGAAGAGTTAGTTACAGCTCCAGTAGGAACAACGCTCGACGAAGCTGAAAAGATTTTACAGCAATACAAAATTGAAAAATTACCACTTGTAGATGACAAAGGTGTATTAAAAGGTTTAATTACAATCAAGGACATTGAAAAAGTAATTGAATTTCCAAATGCTGCGAAGGATAAGCAGGGACGTTTATTAGTAGGGGCAGCAGTTGGTGTAACGGCTGATTCAATGGTTCGAATTGAGAAGTTAGTAAAAGCTGGTGTGGACGTTATTGTAATTGATACGGCACATGGTCATTCATTAGGCGTTTTAAATACCGTACGTTCAATTCGTGAAACGTATCCGGAATTAAATATTATTGCAGGAAACGTTGCAACTGCTGAAGGAACAAGAGCGTTAATTGAAGCAGGTGTAGACGTAGTGAAAGTTGGAATAGGACCTGGTTCAATTTGTACAACTCGTGTTGTAGCTGGAGTAGGTGTTCCACAAATTACGGCTGTATATGATTGCGCCACTGAAGCAAGAAAACACGGTGTACCAGTAATTGCAGACGGAGGAATTAAGTACTCTGGAGATATCGTAAAAGCACTAGCTGCTGGTGGACACACTGTTATGCTAGGGAGCTTATTAGCTGGTACAACTGAAAGCCCTGGTGAAACAGAAATCTTCCAAGGAAGACGCTTTAAAGTATACCGTGGTATGGGCTCAGTTGGAGCAATGGAAAAAGGAAGTAAAGATCGTTATTTCCAAGAAGATAATAAAAAGTTTGTTCCAGAAGGCATTGAAGGGCGCTTACCTTATAAGGGGCCTGTTGCTGACACTTTATATCAGCTAATTGGGGGATTAAGAGCTGGAATGGGATATTGCGGCTCAGCTAACCTACAAGCATTGCGTGAAGAGGCACAGTTTATCCGTATGACAGGAGCTGGCCTAAGAGAAAGTCACCCACATGACGTTCAAATTACAAAAGAATCTCCAAACTATTCACTTAGCTAAGTAAAAAGAGGCTGGGACATAAGTAATTCAGCCGATGATAAACCTGAACGATTGAGAGTTTCTCACTTTTAATCGTTCAGGTTTTTTGGTTGATTGTGAAAACAATGTTGGAAACAGGGTGGAATGGAGCGTAGGACACTCGACTCCTGCGGGAAAGAGAGGGAAAACGGAGATCCCGCAGCGCAGCGAGGAAGCTCAGGTTCCTCCCCGCGGAAAGCGAGTGGCCGTAGCGCAATGGAACGAACGTGTTCAGACAAACCAAAAAGATTGGAACAGCTAGTGTTCGTCTCTTAGAAGCAATAATCATTTTGTTATGTCCCAAACTCTTTTTATGCTAAAGATTGTTTTAACGGTACTTCTTTATCTATTTTTTTTAATTTTTGTGTGATAAAATAACCTCTATGTGATTTATGTCTGGAGGGTATTGGTAGTGAAGAAAAAATTGATAAAACAGCTTTTTGCATTAGTTGCTGTTTTCTTAATGGCTAGTTCTTTAATCACTCCAAATGCGTCTGCAGCTTCACAATTTCCAAATGTTGAAGCAGATGCCGCTATTTTGATTGAAGCAGATACAGGCCAAATTTTGTATGAAAAGAATTCAGGTGCTGTACTAGGTATTGCTAGTATGACAAAAATGATGACTGAGTATTTAATTTTAGAAGCTATTCACGAAAAAAAGCTTTCTTGGGATGATCGAGTAGGAGTTAGCAAATATGCTGCAGATATCTCACAAGATTACTCATTGTCAAATGTTCCATTATTAACAACAGAGAAATATACGATTAAAGAATTGTATGAAGCAATGGCTATTTACTCAGCAAATGGAGCGAGTATTGCACTAGCTGAGGCTTTAGCAGGATCTGAAGCCGAGTTTATTAAATTGATGAATAAAAAGGCAGAAGAGTTAAATTTAGGTGAAGCTAAATTTGTTAACTCAACAGGTCTTTCTAACTCATTGTTAAAAGGTCAACATCCAAAAGGTACAAAAGCTGATGATGAAAATTTACTATCAGCTCGCGCAGTATCAGCATTAGCTTTTCATATTCTTCATGATTATCCAGAAGTATTAGAAACGGCTAAGACACCTGAAAAGATCTTCCGACCAGGTCAACAAGGCGAAACGACGATGGATAACTGGAATAAAATGCTTCCATCTTTCCCTACATACGGATATGAAGGTTTAGATGGCTTGAAAACAGGACATACAGACTTTGCAGGCTATTGCTTTACAGGAACAGCTGAACGAGATGGTGTTCGTTATATTGCAGTAGTCATGAATGCCAAAAATAATGGTAAGTCTTTTGAAGGAGCGCGCTTTACAGAAACAAAAAAACTTTTAGATTATGCATTTGATAATTATGAGCTAAAACAAGTAGCTCCAGAAGGCAAGGCTGTTAAAAAGCATGAGTCCCTTCCAGTCGTAAAAGGGAAAAATAAAGAGCTAAAAGTTGTAACAAAAGAACCAGTGAATGTTCTTACAAAAAAAGGTGAAGAAAGTAAAATCTCTCTTCAATTTGATTTTAATCCTAAAGTTGTAGATGAGAAAGATCGAATCGTTGCACCAATTAAAGAGGGTCAGGTTGTAGGTTACGTTAGTGCCAAGAATAAGAATCTTGATGATTTAGGTTATGCAGTAAATAACGGAACAAATAAAGTGCCTGTCGTTGCAGATACTACGATTGAAAAGGCTAACTGGTTTGTTTTAGCAATACGAAGTATAGGTGATTTCTTTGTAGGTGTATGGTCTGATGCAGCCGCTAATATTAAGAATTGGTTTTAATTCATAAACCATTTATAAAAGGAGATACTAAAGCAAGATTTTTGTTGCATTTAGTATCTTCTTTTTTTAGACAAGTTTTTCAAACTACACAATTTTAATAGGATTTTTTCAGAAAATAAGGTAAAATAGACAATAAGTTTTGAATTTTGTATACATAATTTATTGATTATGTGTAATACAACTATACTGGGGGAAGACAAACATGAGTAACATTACAGGTACTGACAGAGTAAAACGCGGAATGGCGGAAATGCAAAAAGGCGGCGTTATTATGGACGTTGTTAATGCTGAACAAGCAAAGATTGCAGAAGCAGCAGGAGCAGTTGCAGTTATGGCATTAGAACGTGTACCAGCAGACATTCGTGCTGCAGGTGGCGTATCTCGCATGGCAGATCCGACAATTGTCGAAGAAGTTATGAATGCTGTTTCAATTCCGGTAATGGCTAAAGCACGTATCGGTCACATTGTAGAAGCGCGTGTTTTAGAAGCAATGGGCGTAGACTATATTGATGAAAGTGAAGTATTAACACCAGCAGATGAAGAATTTCATTTGAATAAAAATACGTTTACAGTACCATTTGTTTGTGGTTGCCGCGATTTAGGCGAAGCTGCACGTCGTATTGCAGAAGGCGCTGCTATGCTTCGTACAAAAGGTGAACCAGGTACAGGGAACATTGTAGAAGCTGTACGTCATATGCGTCAAGTGAACGCACAAGTACGTAAAGTAGTGGGTATGGACGAAGCTGAGTTAATGACGGAAGCAAAGCTACTAGGTGCACCTTATGAGCTATTATTACAAATCAAGCGTGAAGGTCGCCTTCCAGTGGTTAACTTTGCTGCAGGTGGCGTTGCAACACCAGCAGATGCGGCATTAATGATGCAATTAGGAGCAGATGGAGTGTTTGTAGGTTCTGGTATCTTTAAGTCTGATAATCCAGAAAAATTTGCTCGTTCAATCGTAGAAGCAACAACGCATTATGAAGATTATGAGTTAATTGCAAAGCTTTCTAAAGGATTAGGAAATGCAATGAAAGGTATTGAAATCTCAACATTATTACCAGAAAATCGCATGCAAGAGCGTGGCTGGTAACAGTAAGGGAGTTTTAACAGCATGGTGAAGGTTGGAGTTTTAGGACTACAAGGTGCATTTAGAGAGCATGCGCATTCAGTGGAAGCAACAGGGGCTGAAGCGATTATTATTAAAAAAGTAGAACAGCTAGAAGAAGTGGACGGGCTCATTTTACCAGGTGGAGAAAGTACGGCAATGAGACGTCTGATTGATAAATATGACTTTATGGATTCACTGCGCCAATTTGCTAAAAGTGGCAAACCAATCTTTGGGACTTGTGCTGGTCTAATCTTACTAGCAGGCGAAATTGTAGACTATGATGAGCCTCATTTAGGTGTTATGAATATTAAGGTGGCTCGAAATTCTTTTGGTCGCCAACGTGAGAGCTTTGAGGCGAAATTAAATATAAAAGAAGTTGCAGATGATTTTATTGGAGTATTTATTCGTGCGCCTCATATTGTAGAAGTCGGTGAGAACGTGGAAGTCCTATCTATTCATGATGATCGTATCGTAGCTGCAAAACAGGGACAATTTTTAGGGTGTTCGTTTCATCCAGAATTAACGGATGACCATCGTATGACAGAGTATTTTATCGACATGGTGAAAGAGTCTCTGAAAAAACCTGTATAAACCAATTGCAACTTGTATAGACTTGTAGTACATTATGATTATTAATTACAATGTTGAAAAGTATAAAGCGTTGATAGGAAATAGTAGTAAAGAAGTTAAACTTTAGAGAGTCGATGGTTGGTGAAAATCGATGTTTAGCCTTTACGAATCCATCCTGGAGCAAGCTATTGAAATAGTAAGTAGATAGCTTCGGTTCATTCCGTTATCTGACTGAAGAGGAAGGTTTATTTATGAGCCTTCAACTAGGGTGGCAACGCGGGCTAAACTCTCGTCCCTTTTATAGGGATGGGAGTTTTTATTTTGCCCATTTTATACAAATAAGGAGGTAAATAGATGTTAGACGTAAAGGTTTTACGAGCTAATCTTGAAGAAGTAAAAGAAAAATTAAAGTTCCGCGGAGAAGATTTATCAGATCTTGGGCGCTTTGAAGAGTTAGATGTAGAGCGCAGACAGCTATTAGTTCAAACTGAGGAATTAAAGAGTAAGCGTAATGAAGTGTCTCAACAAATTGCTCAATTAAAACGTGAAAAGCAAGATGCAGATAGTATGATTTTAGAAATGCGTCAAGTAGGAGACAAAATTAAAGAGTTAGATGAGCGTCTTCGTACTGTAGAAACAGAATTAGAACAACTATTACTTTCAATCCCTAATATTCCACATGAGAGTGTTCCAGTTGGTGAAACGGAAGATGAAAATGTAGAAATTAGAAAATGGGGAGAGGTTCGTCAATTTAATTTTGAGCCGAAGCCACACTGGGATCTAGGAACAGATTTAAATATTTTAGACTTTGAACGTGCAGCAAAGGTAACGGGAAGCCGTTTCGTGTTTTATAAAGGCCTAGGAGCTCGTTTGGAACGTGCCTTAATCAACTTTATGATGGACTTACACATGGATGAGCATGGATATGAAGAAATTCTTCCTCCATATATGGTTAATCGTACAAGCATGACAGGAACAGGGCAGCTTCCTAAGTTTGAAGAAGATGCTTTTAAAATTAAAGAGGAAGACTATTTCTTAATCCCAACGGCTGAAGTTCCCGTAACTAATCTACACCGTGATGAAATCATTAATGGAGACCAATTACCATTAGCTTATACAGCATACAGCGCATGTTTTAGATCAGAAGCAGGTTCAGCTGGTAGAGATACACGTGGACTAATTCGTCAGCATCAATTTAACAAAGTAGAGCTAGTTCGTTTTGTAAAACCAGAAGATTCTTACGCTGAGCTTGAAAATCTGACAGGACATGCTGAAAAAGTATTACAGTTGTTAGAACTGCCATACCGTGTTTTAAGCATGTGTACTGGAGACTTAGGATTTACAGCAGCTAAAAAGTACGATATTGAAGTGTGGATTCCAAGCTATGAGTCATATCGTGAAATTTCTTCTTGTTCAAACTTTGAAAGTTTCCAAGCGCGAAGAGCTAATATTCGCTTCCGCCGCGAGGCAAAAGGGAAACCAGAATACGTACACACATTAAATGGATCTGGATTAGCGATTGGGCGTACAGTGGCTGCAATTTTAGAGAACTATCAACAGGAAGATGGTTCAGTTGTTATTCCAAAAGTATTACGTCCTTACATGGGGAACAAAGAGGTTATTAACGGTTAAATTGAAATGATTCACAACTTTTTTGTTGTGAATCATTTTTTTTAGAAAACAGCTTGACTCTTGTTTGTATATGTGATAAATTTATAAATGTCGAAACGGAGGAATACCCAAGTCCGGCTGAAGGGATCGGTCTTGAAAACCGACAGGGGTGTTACAGCCCGCGGGGGTTCGAATCCCTCTTCCTCCGCCATATTTGACTTTAAATGTTATTTAAACATTGCGCGATAAATTGGAGATTGTAAAACGTCACTTTTAGAAGTGGCGTTTTTTCATTCCCATTTTTCACGAAGAAAAATGGGAATGAATTATGAATGTCTTCTTTTTAATTTTTCGTTGTGATGTAAAAACTTAGAGATTTTTTCAACAATCGGTTCAACGGATGTCGGGTCTCTTAAGATATCGTAATCATTAATATCTAATCGTAAAATAGGACAAGCTGTAAAGTTATTAATCCAATCCTCATAGCGTTTGTGCATTTCTCTCCAATAATCTAAGGGCGTTTGTTGTTCCATAGGTCTTCCACGTTCTTGGATACGATCAACGATATCTTCAAAACTACCTTCCAAATAAATTAATAAATCAGGGTGTGGGAAGTAGGGAGTCATAACCATTGCATCAAACAAGCTTGTATACGTTTCGTAATCCACCTTGGACATTGTTCCTTTTTCGAAATGCATTTTAGCGAAAATACCAGTATCTTCGTAAATTGAACGGTCTTGTATAAAGCCTCCACCGTATTCAAAAATTCTTTTCTGTTCTTTAAATCTCTCCGCTAGGAAGTAAACCTGAAGATGAAAGCTCCATCTTTCAAAGTCAGCGTAGAATTTATCTAAATATGGATTTGTATCAACTTTCTCGTAAGAAGTGCGAAAGTTCAACGCATCTGCAAGAGCTTGTGTCATTGTAGATTTCCCAACGCCTACTGTTCCAGCAATAGTCAATACAGCATCATTTGGAATGTTGTATTTTGTTCGTAAATTCATATTGTAGAACTCCTTTTTAATAAGCTGCTTTTAACATCTGAGATGATATGCTCTAAATGCTCTTTATTTTTGACAAAGTCTAGTTCATCTCCACTATAGCGTAAAACAGTTACCTGTGGGTTATTTTCTTTGAAGGTTTTAATTGCTTCCTCATAATCGGAGCTTAGCTGAGCTAGATAAGAAGGGTCAATGTTTTTTTCAATTTCCCTTCCACGCATTTTAATACGCTTCAATAGTGTAGGTAAAGTAGCATTTAAGTAAATAACAATGTTGGGCTTTGGCATATCATGTGTCAGTATATCGTAGATTTGTACATATTTTATGTACTGACTATCCTTTAAAGTTTGCTGAGCAAAAATCATGTTTTTCATAATATGATAGTCAGCAACGACAGGCTGATGTTGATGTAGAAAATGCTTTTGAATATCCTCCAACTGTTTATAACGGTTGCATAGAAAAAACATTTCAGTTTGAAAGCTCCACTCTTCAATATCCTCATAGAATTTCCCAAGGAATGGATTTTCATCAACAATTTCTTTCAAAAGTTGAAATTGAAATGCCTCTGCAATAGCCTTAGCTAGGGAGGTTTTCCCAACACCTATAGGGCCCTCAACAGTAATAAAAGGTATTTCCCCCATGGACTCTTCCTCCTTTATCTATACATGTTCTCGAAAATTGACAAAAAACATTGTATCACAATAAGAGGGGAGAATGGATAAAAACAAAAAGAAAAACCAGTTGTAAAAAACGGAAGGAAACATAAAAAGAGGATAATCCTATGCTGTAGTAATTATCCTCTTTAAAATTATTCAGGTATTCTTTTAATTACTTTAAAGTTATCATCAAGGAGTAGCCAGTTTTGAGGGAAAGGTAATCCCAACTTCCAATAAGCCATGCCTCTTAAGTTTAATTCTTTTAACAAATCGAATTTTGCTTGGATTGACCGGGCATCTTCAAACCATACCTCATGCGTTTTTTGAGCTGAATCAGAGTATCGGAAAAAGGGAGCCTGAGCTTTTTTATCATACTGTATGCTTGCGTTGTACTGATACGCAATTTCAATCGCTCTTTGAGCACTAATTGCTTTTGCATACTCACCACCTGGTTTGAACGGAAGCGTCCAATCATATCCGTATAGATTTTGTCCCATGATAATTTTTTTGCTAGGTATTTCTGAAATAGCATATTCTAGCACATCTCTGACAGGGCCAATCGGAGAAACAGCCATTGGAGGACCTCCACTGTATCCCCATTCGTATGTCATAGGGACAACAAAATTTGCTATCTCCCCAATTCTTTTGTAATCATGTGCTTCATACCACTTTCCTTTTTGATCACTACTTGTTTTAGGTGCTAATGCTACAGATATTAACAAGTCTTCAGCTTGAAGCCGTTTCTTTGCTTTTTCTAAAAATGTAATATAAGCATTTTTGTCTTCCGGACGTAAGAATTCAAAGTCAAAATGAATATCTTTAAAGTTTTTCTCTGTAGCAATACGAATAATATTATTAAGCAATTTATCTTGAACATCCGCATTGTTTAAGATTGCTTCTCCTACCTCTGCACTAAACCCGCCGTCTTCGATATTGGCAAGAACCATTAAAAAAATTGCATCGTTTTCTTGTGCAATAGTTCCAAAGTTTTTTAATGGAGGTTCTTTGATAGAGCCATCGCGCTGTACTTCGAAGTTAGCCGGTCCCAAATATGTGAGGTATTTAGCATTCTTCTTAATCAATTTTTCCGTTTCGCTACTAATGGTACGGTTACTTGTTTCAACATATCCTAAAAATTCAGCTTCTGTCTTTGGAGAAGCTGGAATGAGCAACTGTGTTCCAAGTGTTAGAGGAGAAGTGATGGAAAGGTTGTTAGCTTTTGCGATTGATTGATAACTAACTCCTAGGGTTCGCCCTATCTTCCATAATGTATCGCCTTTTCTAACGGTATAGTAACTTTCGTTAATAGGTACAACCAATGCCTGGCCCACCACTAATCGATTGGAATCAGGTAATTCATTTGCTAAGATAATTTTTGAAGCTTCAATTTGAAACCGTTGAGCAATACTATAAATGCTATCTCCAGACTTTACAGTGTAAATATCCATAGTAATAAACGCCCCCAAAAAAGAATGTTTATTAAGTCTATGAACAAAAGAGTAAGCAAATGCTTATGTAATTAAATCACTATGTTCACAAATGTTCGCTTTAAGTACATTTTGCATCATTTCGATAGCGAACTTGTTATCTTCATCAGAATTTGATGCAATACAATCTTTAGGGATAATCAGGTTGTACTCTCTCATATAAGCATCATTTGCTGAAAAGAGCACACATATATTTCCCGCTAACCCTGTTAAAATTAATGTTTTAACGTTTAGTTGCTGTAGTAAAATGGTTAAAGCTGTTCCATAAAAAATAGAATGCTTTGGTTTAATTAAAAAGTAATCCGTAGTATGGGGTTGTATATACTGGAGTATGGGGGAGCTTATTGGATTTGTGCAGTATTCAAGGATTTTATTTAAATTAGCTTGCCATAATTTATAGTGATCATTTATATAGATAACAGGAATTTTTTTACTTGAACACTCTGCTTTTAATGAAGAGATATTACGCGCGAGAATTTTAGCTTTTTCAGCTAGGATTTTCCCATTTTTAAATTGAAAATCATTAATCATATCAATAATAACTAATGCAATTTTAGAATGATTCATATACAATCTCCTTATCGTTTTTTAACCTAATAAGTAGTGTTGCTCATAACAAATATAATATGTAAGGAGTTTGGAACATGCTTGAAGACGAGAAATATATGCGTTTAGCTATAGATGAAGCAAAGAAAGCTTGTGGAATTATGGAAGTTCCTATTGGAGCTGTTATCGTAGATAAAGATGGACATGTTATTGCAAAAGGCCATAATTTAAGAGAAAGTACACAAAGATCCATAGCTCACGCAGAGCTGTTAGCTATAGATGAGGCATGTCAAAAGTTAAATACGTGGCGATTAGAAGATACGACTTTATATGTTACTTTAGAACCTTGTCCGATGTGTGCGGGGGCTATTATGTTATCACGTGTAAAAAGAGTGGTGTTTGGAGCGTTTGATCCTAAAGGAGGGTGTGCAGGAACCCTGATGAACTTATTAGAGTATGAAAAGTTTAATCACCAATCAGAAGTTCAAGGTGGAGTTCTCGAAGATGAGTGTGCAGAAATGTTAAGTACATTCTTTAAAGAATTGCGAAATCGAAAAAAAAGAGCAAAGAAAAATTTACAATAAATTACATTCTGTAAAGGTTGCATTTTGTCCTAAAAAGAATTATACTTGTATAAGCATCAACATGGTGCTCAAATAAAGGTTTCAACTTTGCCGTGCTAAGCGGGGAGGTAGCGGTGCCCTGTACTCGCAATCCGCTCTAGCGAGGCCGAACTCCTTTCCTGAGGTTAGTTCTCCTTGAGGTCTGCCTTAAGTAAGTGGTGTTGACGTTTGGGTCCTATGCAATGGGAATCTGTGAACCCTGTCAGGTCCGGAAGGAAGCAGCAGTAAGCAGAACCTCTCATGTGCCATAGGGTCGCCTGAACCGAGCTAACTGCTTAAGTAACGCTTGGGGAGGCTAATCGAAGGAAGGTGCACGGCAGTTATATACATATAAAAGTAACCTACTCTAACGATGGAGTAGGTTTTTTTATTTAGCATATATTTCACTATATAAGATAAACGATGTTTTGGAAAAATAGTTATAGTACGTTATAATAATATCAAATTTATATAACAAAAAAGGAGAAGATGCAGTGGCGTATCAGGCTTTATATCGTGTGTACCGCCCTCAAAGCTTTCAAGATGTTGTTGGTCAGCGGCATATTATTAAGACTTTACAGAACGCGCTCGTTCTTGAGAAATTTTCGCATGCATACTTATTTTCAGGGCCAAGGGGTACAGGGAAAACGACTGCAGCAAAAATTTTAGCTAAAGCGGTTAACTGTGAACATGCACCCGTATCCGAACCTTGTAATGAGTGTGCTACATGTAGAGGAATTACAGACGGTTCCATATCAGATGTTATTGAAATCGATGCGGCTTCAAATAACGGAGTAGATGAAATTCGAGATATTAGAGATAAAGTCAAATATGCACCAAGTGCCGTTCGTTACAAAGTTTATATTATAGATGAAGTTCATATGCTCTCAATAGGTGCGTTTAATGCATTGCTAAAAACATTAGAAGAACCACCTCCTCACGTAATATTTATTTTGGCAACAACAGAACCGCATAAAATTCCACTTACTATCATTTCAAGATGTCAAAGTTTTGATTTTAAACGAATCTCACCTGACGATATTGTTTATCGAATGAAAGAAGTTTTGATATCTGAGGATGTAAACGTAGCGGATGAAGCTTTATATGAGGTTGCTAAGGCATCTGAAGGTGGTATGAGGGATGCATTAAGCTTGTTAGATCAGGCTATCTCATATAGCGAAAATGAAGTTACTTTAGATGATGTGTTATCTATTACAGGTGCTGTTTCTCATACATTTATGCTGCAAATTGTTCGTTCAATTGCGGAGAAGAATCTTGTATCAGCGCTACATGCAGTTGAGCAACTCATTCAAAACGGTAAAGATCCAGTTCGTTTCTTAGAAGATTTAATCTTTTATTATAGAGATGTTTTACTTTATCAATCGTCGTCTGAAATGGAACATTTGATGGAAAAAGCAGTAGTGAGTGAGGAGTTTAAAGAGTTAGCTTCACAGCTGCCAGCAGAGGGTATCTATTCAATTATTAACCAACTTAATCAAACGCAACAAGAGATGAAGTGGACGAATCATCCAAGAGTGTTACTAGAGGTAGCACTAGTGAAACTTGCTCAATCTTCTAGTAAGAAAAAAACAGTAGCGAGCGAAGAGGATGATTTACTTCAAAAAGTTAAAATGCTTGAAGCTCAAGTTAATCATCTAAAGGAAAACGGTGTTCAAGTACAGCAAAGTCAACAAGAAACAAGTGATCAAAAAGTAAAAAGACAAGTGCGTAGTCAGTATAAAGTTCCAATAGGAAAAGTGCATGAGGTCCTAAAACAAGCATCTCGTCAAGAACTAGAGGAAGTTAAGCGTCTATGGGCAGAAGTTTTAGAAACGCTACGTCAGCAAAATAAAGCATCACATGCTGCTCTGTTGTCTAATAGTGAACCTGTGGCTTCATCTTCGAAGTCCTTTATCTTAAAATTCAAGTATGAAATCCATTGCAAAATGGCTGCTGAAAATAACAACAATGTACGTGATAATTTAGAAAATATCCTATATACTTTAAGTGGGAGCAAACGTGAAATGGTTGCAATCCCTGATAATGAATGGGATAAAGTAAGAGGAGATTTTCTTCAAGAGCAGCAAGGAAATAATGGGTCTCAAAAAGAAGAAGAAGACCCTTTAATCTCCGAAGCTAAAAAGCTTTTCGGAGAAGAACTTATTGAAATACACGAATAGAACTAGGAGGAATTATAATTATGATGCGTGGCGGAATGGGTAACATGCAAAAAATGATGAAACAAATGCAAAAAATGCAGAAAGATATGCAAAAGGCGCAAGAAGAGCTAGCTGAGAAAACAATAGAAGGAACAGCCGGAGGTGGAATGGTTAAAGTAGTTGTAAATGGTCAAAAAGAAATCATTGATGTAAAAATCAAAGAAGAAGTAGTAGATCCAGAAGATATCGAAATGCTTCAAGATCTAGTTTTAGCAGCAACGAATGACGCGTTAAAACAAATGGATGAGTTAACAAATAACACAATGGGACAATTCACTAAAGGTTTAAATATCCCAGGACTTTAATTAAGGTGGTTGCTACGTGCATTATCCAGAACCAATTTCAAAACTAATAGATAGTTTCATGAAACTCCCGGGTATTGGACCAAAAACGGCTGTTAGGCTTGCTTTCTTTGTTTTAAATATGAAGGAAGACACAGTGCTTGATTTTGCTAAAGCACTTGTTAATGCAAAGCGTAACTTAACGTATTGTTCAACCTGTGGTCACATTACAGACCAAGACCCATGTTACATCTGTCAGGATCAAAGGAGAGACCGTACTGTTGTGTGTGTCGTTCAAGATCCTAAAGATGTTATTGCTATGGAGAAAATGAAGGAATATACGGGTCTGTATCACGTCCTTCACGGTGCAATTTCTCCAATGGAAGGTATTGGTCCAGAAGATATTAAAGTTCCTGAATTGTTGAAGAGGCTTCAAAATGATGAAATCCAAGAAGTAATTTTAGCAACAAATCCTAATATTGAAGGTGAAGCAACGGCAATGTACATTTCTAGGCTGTTAAAACCCACTGGTATAAGAATTACTAGAATTGCACATGGTTTACCAGTAGGCGGAGATTTAGAGTATGCTGATGAGGTAACTTTATCTAAAGCTTTAGAAGGTCGTAGAGACGTATAGGTAAGGAGCTATGCCATGTTTTTTAAACGAAAAGGTTGGTTAAGAAAAGAATATGATGAATCTTTTCTTAAAACGTTCAATGAATTAAAAGATAAGTGGAATAAAAAAGAGGTTATTGTTGAAAGAAGTGTAGATCCTTCAGATGCAGTTTTAGTAGACATGAAATTAGCAAAAGTTAAATATCTCTTTTTATTAAAAGAAGCAAAACATAGAAATATATCTATTCGAAAGATGTCTTAATTTAAGGCATCTTTTTTGTTTAATAAAAATGGATTGTTTTTAAAAGTAGGACATACATATAAGTAATATTATTTTATTTATAAAGAAGGGATAAATATGTTAACTCAACCTCTTATTGTTATTCCTGTTTTAGTAGGCTTAATCGTACTTCTACTTATAAAAGGTGGTGTAGAAAATATGTTCCGTATAATGGGAAACTTAACTATCAAGTTAATAATAGGGGTCCTGTTACTCTTTTTTATTAATATCTTTGGTGCGCAGTTTGATATTCATATTCCGATAAATGCACCAACAGCAATAATATCTGGTGTACTAGGAGTTCCTGGGATTATAGGGCTGTTTATAATTAATCAGTTCGTATTATAATAAATAACAATCTCAAAATGAAAGAATTGTTAAGGAAAACAATTCTTTCATTTTTTTATCGATAAAAGTGTTGCTTTATTGAATTTAGCATGTTATATTAATATACGTCGCTAAGAGGTAATGAGTTTTATTGAAAAGTGTTGACAAGCACTTCTCCTGGTGATAAGATAAGAAAGTCGCCTTGAGGCGATAAGAGTTCTTTGAAAACTGAACAAAGCGACAAACGTCAACGTTAATTTTTTAAACTTTTATGAGCAAGTCAAACATTTCTTCGGAGAGTTTGATCCTGGCTCAGGATGAACGCTGGCGGCGTGCCTAATACATGCAAGTCGAGCGAACTGATTAGAAGCTTGCTTCTATGACGTTAGCGGCGGACGGGTGAGTAACACGTGGGCAACCTGCCTGTAAGACTGGGATAACTCCGGGAAACCGGAGCTAATACCGGATA
>NZ_LWBK01000058.1:0-23570 GCF_001614195.1 Bacillus sp. VT 712
GTTTGAGTTTGGCTGAAACGGCCAAAGCAAACGGAATTGATTTTTATCAGTACTTGGTAAAGCTGATGACGGAATTACCTAATATATCGTTTCATCAACACCCTGAGATTTTACATAATTACATGCCATGGTCAGAGAATATTCAAGCCACATGTGCAAAATAGCCAGCTAACTGAAAAAAATTCAGTTAGCTGGCCGTTCGTCGTGCGTACCGTGAAGGTGCGCTATTTTTTATATTTCGGGCTTACAAATAAAAAACATTTTTGTATAGATTTTCATCAATTAAGTTAACGAACGTCACCTCCTTTTGATATAATTAAAGTATCAAAAGGAGGTGAACAAAGTGGACATGGAAACAGTAGAAAGACTTCTTCGGATGTTAACTTGGCTAACTGGAAGCATCGTTGGAATTATGACGATAGAGAAGGAACTAGCTGAGAGAAGAAAGAAGTCGAAGAAAAAGAAAAAGCGACGCTCTCCTAGCAAAAAGAAACGTCGCAAATAAGCAAGGGAGGTAAGGGTGTAACCCCTTCCTCTTACTAAATATTATATCATGTCCATGAAAAAATATGAAATTCTTCTCTTTTACGTTTTTAATGTCAATCTTGTTCGCTACGCATTTTGCAACAATGGATTATAATAAGCTGCATTGGCTAGACATTACAGCTTCAATTTTAGCTGTCGTGTGGTTAGTACTGACAATTATTATAATCGTTTTAAAAAGGAGGAACGCTTGAGTTATGAGTGATTCATTTCACATCACGAATAGAGAACAGCTAATAGAATTTCTAGCATCTGAGGTAGTAACAACTTCCGATGCTATAGAGATGCTAGGAGTTAGTCGTCAGTATGTAAATAAGCTAGTTAACACTGGTAAGATAAACCCTATACGCGAAAGCCCAAAAGAAAAGTTATTTCTTAAATCTGATATATTAGCAAGGAAAGAAAAAATGGAAAAAAATAAATGAATAAATGAAGTGAAAAGCATCCTGTATATTGGGGTGCTTTTTTATTTCTATGAAAGGAGTGGTTGGTCATTAAATATACATTTATGAGTTTTCGTCGATTTATTGGGTTTTGGTTATTGTTTTACTTTGTAGGTATGTCACTCGAAGAAGAGCAATTCTTAAGGGGATTATTAATTACTAATACTTATTTCCTGCTAGAGATAGTGGTTTTTATTACGAAAAAAGAAGCTGCTGATAAAGAGCGATTATAAAGCAGTCAGGAGAATGTCAATGTTAACAACGTTTAAAGTCATACTCATTATTGTTCTACTTGTAACAGCATTAGGAGTAATAACGAACGTACACATTACTGCAGCTTAGCCATTGCATGCATAGCAGCATTAATCTTTCTCTTTAAAACCATGTAAGAGGTGATAGTAAATGAATGAACTAAATATAGAAGAGTTCCAACAAGCTATCCAAAAAATTTGTAACGGGGTAGCTTTATTTATTGAACGTATAAAGAGTTTTTCATCTAGATTAAGAGTAGCTGCAAGAAAGTATATAGAAATCCAAGCGGATATTAAAAGAGCAAAACATATTCGTCAATCATGGGTAATGAAACAAGATACTCGTAAAGGTAGCCAAGTGTTATGCAATAAGCCAAGAGCGCATATAAGAAAGCTTTTGTACTAGGAGGACAAGTGATGAATAAGAAATCAATTGGTGAAGATGTTAAGTTACTTGCTATTGAGTTAGGTTCCATTAACGATGTACCAAAGGTTTACTACAAAGGTGAAGAGATTAAGACGAAACAAAGAGTAGACTTCACGTGGATTACTAAAAATGAGTGCGAACAGCTATTTGAATCTCCATACATTAATATCGAACAGGTGGTGACAGGTGAAGGTTGTCATCTTAAACGTATTGGATATAACGAAAGAGTAATAGAACAACCTAGACTCTTGTTATCTTTTGATGAACATAAGGACAAGGGGACTGTATTAGATAAGTGGATTAATAAGTTATTCAACAGGAAGAACGGTAATGGTTGAGTACAAGACAATCCAACAGAAGCGTAAGTTCTATGACAGTGGTGATTGGAAGAGAATACGTGAACATATAAAGAAACGAGATAACTATGAATGCCAACAGTGCAAACGTAATGGACGACTCACTATTGATAGGAATGAATACAGTGAAAGTGCAAAACGTAAGAAGATAAAGCTGGTTGTCCATCATATTAAAGAGCTTGAATATTATCCGGAGCTTGCATTGGATGAGGAAAACCTTGAAACAGTGTGTGTGGATTGCCACAACAAAGAACATGGTCGAGACTTTAAAAATAAAAAGCCGAACAAATGGCAACATGATGAGATGTGGTAACCCCCCGTTCAAAAGTTTTGGCCTTTTTTTCGTTCCTGGGCACCGGTGAGGGGGCTCTACTGTTCAAAAAAATGAAAAAATATGACTATATTAGGGGGGCAAAAAAATGAGGGGGGTGTTTTAGTGAGTGGGGTTGTAAAAATATCGGATTTACAAAAGCAATTAATGTTACGAATTGATCAAGATGATTTGGTCGAAGTGGATAAAGTAACCCGTTATATCGCTATTGTTAAACAAATTAGGAAGCTACAAACAGCAATTAATAAAGACGGAGTTACTATCATCACTGTTAATGCTAGTCAGGAATTTACAAAGACCAATCCTGCTTTAAATGAGTTGAATAAGCTTACTAAAACACTTATTTCTCTTGAAAAATCAATTAAATTTATTGAAAAGGCACCACCTAAAATGAAAGAAAACGAGGAAAAGGGTAATGACGAGCCAACAGTCAGTGACTTATATTGATTCACCAGAAATATGTTGATGCGTACATTCATGCTTGGCGAGAAGGTAACGTTATCTTTAACCAAGAAAGAATTGATTTGGTTAACCAGTTAGAAACCGAAGTATTAAATCGTGATGATATTTATTTTGACGAAGATCAGATTGAACGGTGCATAAGCTACATTGAGAAATGGTATTTCAAATTAGAACTATTTCAGAAATTTATTATTGCATTTATTTTCCTTAAATACAAAAAGCGTGACAAATTATTCTATAAAGACATTGTAATTGTTATTGCTCGTGGTAATGGTAAGAATGGTTTAATTTCAGGGTTGGCGGATTACTTTATTAGTCCTGGTCATGGAATAGACGGTTATAATGTTGATGTTGTAGCCAATAGTGAAGAACAGGCTCAAACATCAGTAAAAGAAGTTTACAATATGAAAGAGAAAAATAAGAGTTTCATGAGAAGCTTTTTTTCATGGACAAAAACGCGAATTACTGGCAAGTCTACTTTATCCGAATTTATGTTTCGGACATCGAACGCTGACACAAAAGACGGCGGTCGTCCTGGTTGTCTTATTTTTGATGAATTTCATATTTATGAAGACACAAAACTTATCAATACGTTAAGCTCCGGCTTGGGGAAAGTCATGCATAGAAGACGTATCTATATATCCACCAACGGTCATGTCCGTGGTGGTTTTTTTGATAGATTTATAGAGCAATGTCTAGACGTATTAAGTGGTGGCAGCAAGCGTAAAAATCGATTTATATTTATTTGTAAGATGGATAGTAAAGATGAAGTTGATAATCCAGAACTGTGGGAAAAGGCAAACCCAATGTTTAGCAAACCAAGAAGCCCCTATGCTGAAGAGTTATTTGACACAATTATGGATGAGTACCTTGATCTGGAAGATGACCCATCTGGCCGTCCAGAGTTTATGGCTAAGAGAATGAACCTTCCGCAAGAAGATAACACAGTAAGAGTAGCTTCATGGGAAGATATTCAAGCTACAAATCGTGCTATCCCTTACGAAAGTTTACAAGGTAAAAAGTGTGTGGGAGCTATTGATTTCTCTTTTATAAAAGATTTCACAGCTTGTGGGGTTTTGTTTAAAGATAATGATGATTATATTTGGGAAAGTCATCAGTTTGCTAGGCGTGACTTTGTTAAAGAGGCGAAACTAAAGCCACCTATTTTTGAATGGGAAGAACAAGGGTTAATTACTCTGTTAGATGAGCCAGTTATTAATATCAATCATATGGTGAACTATTTTTGTACAATGCGTGAAAAATATGGACTCGATACAATCATTGGAGATACTTTCCGATTAGATATTGTAAAGAAAGCCCTTGAAGAAGCAGGGTTTAACGTCTTGTATATCCAAAACCCTCATGCAATTTATGCAAAACTTGCACCTAGAATTGAAATGCTGTTTGCACAAAAACGCGTTATCTTTGGTGATAATCCTTTAATGAGATGGAATACAAACAACATTGTAGTCAAAGTGAAAAATGACGGAAACAAGGATTTTGTAAAAAAAGATGAAGTTCGTAGAAAAACAGATGGATTTACAGCTTTTGTTTACGCGATGTGGCAAGCAGATAACATTTTAGGTAATGAGGTGAATATTAGTCAGTCATTGGATGCCTTAGATGCACTTAACTTTTAAAGGAGGTGAGGGAGAAACGTGGGACTTATCGACAGTGTTCTAAGGCGTAACAAAGAGCTGGAAACCCTGTTTGATTTAGACTTAACAGATGAAACTATTCACCGCGCATATCTCAAAAAGATGGCATTAGAAACGTGTCTTAACTTTATTGGCCGTACCATTAGTCAATCAGAATTCCGCATGGTAAAAGAAAACAAGCGTGTTTTCAATGATTGGGACTACTTGCTAAATGTTCGGCCGAATACAGACCAAAGCGCAGCGGACTTTTGGCATAGCTTCATTTATCGATTAATTGATGAAAATGAAATTTTAGTAGTCTTGACGGATGACAATAATCTTTTAATGGCAGATTCTTTTACTCGTGATGAGTATGCGATATATCCAGATGTGTTTCGAGAAGTAACGGTGAAAGATTATATGTTTAAGCGTACATTTCGTATGGATGAAGTCATTTATATTACCTATAACAATGAGAAGCTAACACGATTCATGGATGGGTTGTTCAGTGATTATGCGGATCTATTTAGTCGAATGCTAGAAATTAGTTTGCGTAAAAACCAAATTAGAGGAACTGTTGGTATTGATTCAACACAATCTCTAGATACTGAAAGCCAGACCAAATTACAAAACTTCATTAACAAGCTATTTAATTCATTCCGAAAAAACTCAGTTGCACTTGTACCGAAGTTAAAAGGGTTTGAGTATGACGAGGTAGCAAATGGCGAGGGAAGCGGTCAGTCTGTTGAAGAGTTAGCTAAAGTGAAAAAGTCCTTAATTGATGATATAGCTAATATATTAGGGATTCCAAATGCTCTTATTCATGGAGAATTAGCTGAATACGACACGAGTATTAAAGCTTATATCAAGTTTTGTATTGATCCATTAGTTAAAAAAGTAAAAGATGAATTAAATGCGAAGTTGCTTAGTAAAGAAGAATATCAACAGGGCTTTAAATTAGAAGTTCGTGGAATTGCGGAGTTAAATCCATTAGAGTTAGCGGATGCAGTAGATAAATTACGCGCAAGTGGTGTTTATAATGGGAATGAAATTCGCGTTAAATTAGGAGACGAACCAAAAGACATTCCTTCTTTAGAGGAGTATGTGTTAACAAAGAACTATGAATCAAAGGATACTGATAAAGGAGGTGAGAATGAATAATGCGATTTATGAAATTTAAGAACGAACAGTATAAAGACCAATTAAAGAAAATCCCTCATAATTTTGCTGTTGCCCATGATAATGAAAACAAGGAATCGACTTTAACTATTTATGGTGTGATTGGAGACTCTTGGTGGTCTGAATCAACATCGGCAAGTGATGTCGATAAAGCTATTACACAAGCTGGCTCTAATGATCTAGTGGTTCACTTAAACTCTCCGGGTGGTGATGCATTTGATGGCATTGCTATTTATAACCGATTAATGAACCATAAAACCAAGCATAATGTGAAAGTTACCATTCATGTGGATGGTTGGGCCTGTTCAGCTGCATCAGTTATTGCAATGGCAGCAGATGAGTTAATTATGGGAACTGGTGCTATGCTAATGATTCATGAAGCAAGTAACATCGTGTGGGGTACTAAATCAAGTATGCGTAAAGAAGCTGATTTACTTGAAAAGTTAGAAGATGGCATCATTGATGCGTATATGAGTAAAGCAACTATTGAGCGCGAAGAAATTCGTAATATGGTAGATGCTGAGACTTGGTTCAGCGCAAAAGAAGCGATGGAAATTGGATTTGCCACTGCTACTACCACTGAACCAGAAAAGGATACCGAAGATTTAACGCAGTTAAAAGCTCAAATGCAAGCTATGAGAAATGAGTTAGATCAATATAAAAGCGAACAGATACAAGTGCCGTCTAACCAAAAGAGACGACGCTTTTTTTAATGCTCAAAAAACGGAGGAAATAACCAATGACAATGAAATTAAAAGGTGCAATGGAAAACTTTGAAACAAAAAAGAAAGCGTATATGAATGTAGTCAATAACGAAAATTCAACACCTGAACAGGTAGAAACAGCGTTTAATGACATGTTTACAGCGTTACAAAATGACTTAACAGACCGAATTACAGCAGAAGCACGTAACGAAGTACACGACGCGCAAATCTTAGCAGCTCGTGGTCAAAATGTATTAACTTCCACAGAACGCAAGTTTTTCAATGAAGTTATTTCAAGTGGTGGTTTTGCAGAAGATACGATTTTACCAGTTACAACTCAAGAACGTATCTTTGAAGATTTAGTAACAGAGCATCCATTAATTGATGCTATTGGATTAAAAGATTTAGGAGCAGTTACACGTTATATTTACTCAGATCCAACAAAAGCTTACGCATGGGGAGCACTGTTTGGAGAAATTAAAGGGCAAGTTTCTGCAGCATTCCGCGAAGAGCAAATTGGTCAATTAAAGCTTACTGCTTTTGCTGTTATTCCTAAAGATATGCTTGATTTAGGGCCAGAGTGGGTTGAACGCTATGTTCGTACCTTGTTAGTTGAATCTCACTCAGTTGGTTTAGAGTATGGCCTTGTAAATGGACGTGGGCCAGCACAAAATGAGCCAATTGGTTTAATGAAAGATGTAAATAAAGAAACAGGAGCTGTTACAGATAAAACATCAAGCGGAACTTTGACGTTTGCACCTTCTGAAAGAGGCGAAACAATCGCAAAAGAATTAGGTGGTGTTGTTGTTGAACTTTCAAAAGATGAAAAAGGAAAAGCTCGTAAGGTATCAAACAGCATTGTTATGGTTGTTAACCCTGTAGATGCGATTAAAGTGCAAATCGGAAATACAATCCAAACAGCAAATGGACAATGGGTAACAACGTTACCTTATAACATTTCTCCAATTGAATCAGAGGAAGTGCCAGAAGGTAAAGCGTTGTTCTTTGTGAAGGGTGAATACCTAGCAGCTATCGCAGGAGGTTACAAGATTAATAAATATGATGAGACATTAGCTATTGAAGATGCTCGTCTGTATACAATGAAACAATTTGCGAACGGAAAGCCAAAAGACAATAAAACAGCCTTAGTTTATGATCTTAATATTTCATTTGATATGACACCGGCTGTATAAGATATGAGGTGATGTGATTGGCCATCACAAATGAAATTCTTCAAGAATTCAAAGAACGAATGCGATTAGGGAATCATGAGGATGCGAATTTAACTCGCATCCTTTCTGCTTCCGTTACAGCTTTAAAAAGAGTTTGTGGTGATTATGATATTGAACAAGACGAAGAGTTCAAAGAGCTTGTATTTGAACGTTCTCGTTACGTCTACAATGATGCTTTAGAATATTTTAATGACAATTTCTTAACGGAGATTAACAGTTTAAGTATTGATAGAATACTAGAAAAAATGGTACTGGAAGAAGGTGAAGAGAATGCGTGAGTTTAAATATAACTCACCACGTCTTCATAGTGGAGAGTTACGGACACCTATTCTTTTTTATAGAAATAAACCGAGTGTTGGCCCACTACCAGGAGAGTCAAAGGACGAAGAGGTCTTTCGTACATTTGGAAAAATCGATCGTGTATGGCTAAAAGACTTAGAAATGGCCAAGGCAAACGGTACATTATCAGATGTCACTATTACCATTCGAGATCCACTGACTGAATACCGTCCATCTAATTTGCACTATATTGCGATTGACGCTATCGATTATCAAAACATCAAATACAACATAAAAAGTGTACAACCCAACCTTCAAGATAGGCGGTTTATTGATATTGTCGCAGGAGTCGCAAATGTATGAGTGTGAAGGTTACAGGCCTTAACCAGCTATTAAGTACCTTAGAGAAAAAATATGGACCGGCAGCTGTCCAACGCATCAGTGACCAGGCATTAAAAGAAGGAGCCAAAGCCTTTGTTCGTGAGTTAAAGCTGCAGTTTGAATTGTTTAAAGATACGGGTGGTTCAATTGAAGAGATTACCATTTCAGAGCCAATGACCATTGCAGGTGTACGAACGATTAAAGTTCATTGGCGTGGCCCAAAAGGGAGGTACCGTATTATTCACTTAAATGAGTGGGGAACGGTTAAAAATCCTAACCCGAAAGGTAAAGGAGCCATTGCGAGAGCGTTACGCAATGCTGAAAAAGCGTATCAAGCAGCGCTACTCAATGCAGTAAGGAGAGGGTTGTAGTGCTTTATCAACTATACGATGCATTGCTAGCAAGTCCTCTTATTCAGCAAAAGGTTGAGACTCGCATTAAGTTTTATGAATATCCACCCACTGACAACATGGAGGGTGTATATATTGTTATTGATCCATTAGCAACACCGCGTCCCGGTGATTATGCGGATAATAAGCCGATGACTGATGAATATTTCTATCAAATTGAAGTCTGGTCAGAATCTTTCGAGGATACACAGCGTGTAGCGAAAGAAGTACGAATCATTATGACAGAGGTAGTCGGTTTTTCTCCATATGGAGATGGGATAGATGAATATGAACCAGAAACAGCCATTTTTCGCGATGCCAGACGCTATATAGGCAAAGAATACATTGTTGAGATATAAAAGGAGTGGAATAAATGGTTACAAAAAAGAATTATAAATCATTCACTGGTTTAACAGAGTTTCATTACGGTGTATTAAATGAAGATGAAACAGGAATTGTAGAAACTTCACCCGAACGAATTGAATTCGCTCAAGAGATTTCAGTTGATACGCCACAAGAAATTACAAGAGCCTCTGGAGACAATAAAACAGCCGAATTGGCAGTGGCTAATGGGCCTATTTCTGTTGTGACGTCCTTTCATAAAGTGCCAATGGAGGATAAAACAAAAATCTTAGGGTTAAAGACGATTGGAAGTGGTGTAGCTTATACACCGAATATGACGCCGCCTTACGTGGCTTGTGCGTTCGCTCGAACAGCTGAGGATGGTGGAACAGAATGGCTAGGGTTTGCAAAGGGGCTCTTCACGATGTCTTCTATTTCTGGTAAGTCAAAAGAAGATGGATCTATTGAGTTTTCAAAAGATGAAGTAAATGGCGAATTCATGCCAAGAAAAGTCGATGGCATCGAGGATGAAGATGAAGGAACAATGTTTGTTTTTTATGATGCGAAAGGGTCAACAACGAACAGAGATTTCTTATTCAATTTAATCTTTGGTAAACCTCATCCAGATGCAACACCTGAAGTATAAGGGAGGAATTGATGATGAGCAAAGTAAAGTATGAAGTCATACAAAAGTTCAAAGATGTTCAAGATAACGGGAAAGTTTATCAAAAAGGTGACCGTTACCCAAAGCCTCTAAATAAAAAAGTAAGTGAAGAACGATTGAATGAGTTAGCTTCTACAAGCAATAAGTTAGGACAACCCGTTATTAAAGTCATTGGAGAATAGTCAAAGCTATTCTCTTTTTTATATAAAAAATAAAAACGTAAAGGATGGATACACAATGGCAAATTTAAAACGAAATACAATTGAGCTTGTGACAGATGTAAAAGAAGGAGAAATTATCACAGAAACCTTTCTGACACCACCATTTATTCCGTTATCGGTAGTCTATCAAGCAATGGATTTAGCTGCTGAGATGCAAAAAGTGAAAGCCGATAATGAAAAAGAATTGATTGATAAACTTGTAGATTTTGTCGCAAATGAAGTGTATAAAGGGAAATTCACGAAACAAAATCTGATTGACGGTTTACATGCACCACAAGCTGTTGAAACACTTCAAGCTCAAATTGCGTTCATTGCACGAGGTCAACAAACAGATGAAACAAAAAAGTTTTTGGCGAAGAAGAACTGAGTGATGAAGATTTCACATTGGAAAAGCAAAAGGATTACTTAGATAAATTAGTCCGTTCCCTCATGAAAGAAGGAAAAGACATCAACGAAGTATTAAATATGCCTTATCACTTTGTGTTAGACCTATTGGAAGAACAAAACAAGCCGCAACGAGGAAACTCTTTCTTCGAATTAATCTAACCTTATCCATAAAACAGTTCATGCCATGAAGACTTTCTATGTTTAGAGAGTCTTTTTTTATTGGCTTTATGAAGGGAGGGTGAACAATGGAAAGAGTTGAAGGTCTTGCGATAGGACTGAATTTAGACACCTTACAACTTGAGCGAGGATTAACTGGTTTAAAAGACAAACTAAAAACCGTAGATAGCGAAATGAAGGCCAACCTTTCCGCGTTTGATCGTGGTGATAAGTCGATTGAAAAATATGAAACGCGTGTCCAAGGTCTTAATAAAAAACTAGAAGTGCATAAACGTGTTGTCCAACAAGCGAAAGTTGAATATGAAAAGATGGTTCAAGAGCATGGAGAAGGCTCTAAGCAAGCCGAAGCTGCAGCACGAACCTATAACAACCAAGCTGCCTCTTTAAACAACTTACAACGCTCTGTTACCCGTGCCGAAGCTGGCTTATTTGACTTAAAAGAAGAACAGCGACTAGCAACAAGCAATTGGGCTAAGTTCGGTCAAGAAACAGAAAAAGCAGGAGAAAAGCTGAACGGGTTTGGTAGAAGTTTAACAGACATTGGTCAATCTATGAGTATGAGCATTACTGCTCCTGTACTTGGTGCGTTTGCAGCTGTTACGAAAGGAACAGAAGAACTGCGTGGGGATTTGGCTAAATTAGATGCGAACGCCTTTAGTTCAGGGTTTAATGTGGATGTCATGCGGAAAGAGTTAGAGAAAATCAATGCCATTGCACCAGATGTGAATGCGAATGTAGAAGGTCTTTCGAACTTAATGGCGACACCATTTAGTGAACAAGGTCTTTCACAAGCTGTTGATTTATTATCTGGTGCTTCCATTAAATTTTCTGAAACACTTAAATTTGAGGGATTAGCTGATGGATTACAGGAAACATTAGCAACCGGTGCAGCAATTGGGCCTTTTGCGGAGTTGCTTGAGCGTTCTGGCATTAACCTTGATACGTTTAACGCTGGTTTAACGGATGCCATTAAAAACGGAACAGAAGAGCAGTATGTGTTAAAAACGCTAGCTGATACAGGGCTTGGTGGTTTGAATGAAGAGTTCCGAAAAAACAACGAAGGATTGGTGGAGTCACGACAAGCTTCTATGCAGTTCCAGCAGTCCATTGCTGAGCTAGGGACGACGCTCACTCCAATTGCGACAGAAATCACACAAGGCATTACAGGTGTTGTCGATAAATTTAACAGCTTAGATAGTAGCACGCAAAATACCATTCTTGCATTTGCAGGAATAGCTGCTGTTATGGGGCCTGTTATCACATTTGGTGGCATGTTTACGATGATGCTGAGCAACATTGTATCGGGGATGGCTCCTGTCATAAGTAATATCTCAAAAGCTGGTGGTCTCTTAAAATGGTTACGGTTAGGTTTTACCGCCTTAACAGGACCAGTAGGTCTCACAATTGGAATAATCACGCTGCTTGCCACCAGATTTATCGGACTCTATAAAAACTCAGAAACCTTTAGAAATGGTGTTACATCACTAGGATCCAAATTACAAGAGTTTGGCCAAAATGTGCTAAGTTTTCTAGCGCCAGCTATTGAGTCGGTAAAACAGTTTTTTCTTGAACAGTTTTCGGTGATTAAGCAATTTTGGCAGGACAACTCTTCGACAATTATTCAAGCACTCTCGAATGTAGGAATGATGGCGTCAAAAATCTTTCAAGGGATTTCTTCTGTCATCCAGTTTATCATGCCATTTATACTTGGAATCATCAAATCTGTTTGGGGGAATATTCAAGGAGTCATTTCCGGGTCACTAAATGTCTTGATGGGCCTAGTCAAAGTTTTTTCGGGTCTTTTCACTGGCGATTTCCGAAAAATGTGGGAAGGACTGAAACAGATTTTCTCTGGAGCCATTCAATTTATTTGGAACTTCATTCAACTAAACATGTTTGGGAAAATCCTTTCTTTTGGAAAAGTGTTTGCATCTGGCTTTAAAAATGTCTTTTCGGGCTTATGGACAAACGTAAAAACGATTTTTTCAACAGGCGTATCAAATGTAAAAAGCTTTGCTGTTAATGGATTTAATAGTATGAAATCCAGTGTCGGCACTATCATGACTAATATGAAAACATCAGTATCCAAAGTGTTTACGGATATTGTTGATGGAGCAAAAGCTCTTCCCGGAAAAATTGGTGATGGAATCAAGTCGATGGCTGGAAAAGTAGTAAGTGGCATTACTTCACTGAAAAACAAAATGGCCGAAACGCTTGGCGAAGGCGTCAATGGAGCCATTGGTGGTGTGAACTGGGTTTTAAAGAAAATTAATGTGAAGGAGCTTCCTCTTTGGCCGATTCCGCAATATGCCAAAGGGACAGATGGGCACCCCGGAGGACTTGCGGTACTAGGTGATGGGAAAATGGAAGAATTATTTGTGACACCTAGTGGCTATATGGGGTTGTCTCCAGACCGAGATACCTTAATGAACTTACCTAAAGGTACACACGTCTTTTCTGGACCACAAACAAAACAGTTGATGGATGAAGGTACAATACCTCAATATTCTGGAGGTACAGTTGGAAAATGGTTTAAGAAGAAGGGACAACAACTTTCAGCTGGTGCTGGTAAATTGAAAGACAAAGCCATTGATACGGCTCAAGCTGGTGCTCAAAAGGTGAAAGATGTAGCGCTTGATGTGTGGTCATACCTTGATAATCCGAAAGAATTGATGAAACAGGTATTCGCAAAGTTTATTCCAAAGTTACCAAACATCGGTGGAGCATTTAATGATGTCATTGGCGGATCAGTGAAGAAGGTTAAAAGTGACTTTGTGGATTATATCAAGAAGAAAATGAAAGACTTAAATCCATTTGGTGGCGGAGCCAGTCCTAGTGGTAAGGGAGCAAAAGCATGGCGACCGGCTATTTTAGCAGCTGCAGCACGAATGAATGAATCTGTATCTGAAAAAGAGGTACAAGGTATTATTGCTCAGATTCACAGGGAGTCCGGTGGTAACGAGAAGATTGTTCAATCATCGGCTGTATGGGATATTAACACAGCCAACGGAAACCCAGCTCGTGGATTACTGCAGTACATTCCACAAACCTTTAATGCTTACAAGATGAAAGGACATGGGAATATCTATAGCGGATATGACCAACTCTTAGCATTTTTCAATAATACACGTTGGAGAACGGACCTTCCTTATGGAAAACGAGGCTGGGGACCTAGAGGAAAACGCAAATACAAAAACGGCACAAATTTTCATGTTGGTGGAAGTGCAATGTTGGGCGATGGGTGGGAGTATGAACCATTCTTGCTTCCAGATGGACGTTTAGGCCTTAGTCCCGATGTACCAACTGTTTTTAATAACTTACCTGCAGGTACAAAAGTATGGTCGAACATTCAAGACTTTGTGCAATCGACAAACCAAAGTCAAAAAACAGATGCCATGAAGTTACTTGCGTTAGTTGGGAAAAGGCTTGAGCAACAATCTTCTGCACCATCAAATAACGCTCAAACAAGCAACTATCAGCAATTAACAGACCATCCGTTCATTCAAAAGATTTTAGCTATTTTGGAAGAACAAAGTGAGATTCTAAAAGTTATCGCAATGAAAGATCCAATTATCTCAGTTCTATTAAATAATAAAGAAGTAGCCAAAGCCATTTTTAAAGACGTAACAAAACTCCAGGATGAACACAAAGACATCAAGAGACGATTTAAGGGGTGATTTGTATGGGAATGATGTTTAATGGTGAACGTAAACCCTATCTAAAGGTATTGAAAGGAAGGGAGCGTCCGGCTTGGGCGCCTCTGAAACGAAATTTATTAACAGTTCCGAATCGACCAGGTGCACTTCCTAAAAGCACCGATGTCGAACCTAGACCACTAGCTGTTCCTATTGTCATTAAAGGAGTAGATTTAGCAGACTTGCAAAAAATCAAAGAGGACTTAGCCGCATGGCTTGTGACGGATGAGCCATGTCCTTTGATTTTTGACGATGAACCAGACCGTATTTATTACGCTTACGTTGACCAAAGTATTGATTTTGAGGAAATCGTAAAGCTAGGGATGGGAACGCTGAATTTTATTTGTCCAGATCCTTATAAATACTCAAGTGTTTCTAAATATCAGCATTCCATCATTTCTGAAGGTATGTCACTTGTTACACCTTTAAATAAAGGGACAGTCAAAGCAAAGCCTATCTTTGAGATACAAGTTGACAATGACTATACACATATTGATATTTCAAATGGTGATCAAATTAATCGTATTGGTCGGATTGTGAATCTTGAAGAGTATGCTGCAGCTCGTGAAGAACTGATTTTAAATGATAAGTTAACCTCAACACTTGGTTGGGCCAAAACAGAAGGGTCAGTTAATATCGATGGACGAGCTACGGGTGACATGAAATCAGACGGTTATCGATTTATCGCTGAAAACTTCGGAACCATGGCAGAGGGCTGGCATGGCCCTTTTTATAAAAAGACATTAGGCCAAACCTTAACGGACTTTCGATTAGAGGCGATACTTGAGCTATTAAATACAGGAGAGGACAAGTTTGGGAAGGTTGAAGTGTATCTCTTAGATAACAACAACCTTCCTGTTTGTTCGGTTACTATCAAAGATGTTGATTCCGCAGGGAAGCGCATTTATGCGAATGTTCGACTAGGTGGCGGTGATATTGGCTTTAAAGATGTAATTAGTACACATGGTGAACAAGAGAGCACTTTTTGGAACTTCTACGGTATGCTTCGAATTGAAAAAGTAGGAGAACGATGGACAGGCTATGTAGCTAAAATTAATAAAGAGACAGGTCAACACACAGCTCGTGCATTTGAATTGTTTCATGATCGTGAAAAGCAGTTTTTACGACAACCAACCCAAATTGGCATTTATATTGCACAATACGGCACCCGAAAGGTGCCTTCTTTGCGTGCGGATGATGTTCGAGTCTATAAAATGAATTCGTTAACGGAAAATCAAATTCCGTATGTCGTGCGTGCTGGTGATGTTGTAACCTTTGATCATCAAAGTGAAAACATTTTAATTAATGGCGAGTCACGTATGGATTTAAAAGCGTTTGGCGGTGAGTTCTTTCACCTTGAACGCGGTGATAATGTCATTGTAACAAGTCCAGCACTACCAACAAAAGCCATGTGGAGGGAGCGATTTAGATGATTCATTTGTTAAACAGCCAATCAGATCATATCGTTGCCTTTTTAAGTCATGGCTTAGAAGCAGCTACACATACAAGGAACAGTAATTTAGAAGAAGTTCTCACCTTTTCCTGGCCGGCTATTGATGAAAAGGCAGCTTTTATCCTGCAGCGCAATAGAGCTGTTATTGAGGATGAGGACGGTCAATATCGAGAGTTTATTATTGATGCTGCAGAAAAAGACGGTGATGTACTAGAAGTTACAGCAACCGCCTCTTATTTAGATTTAAAGAAAGCCAAAGCCATTGCACCTATTACCTTAACGGGCCAAACAGCAGCAACAGCTACCTCGTATGTATTAGCCGGCACAGAATGGGAGCCAGGGGTTATTGAGCATGCTGGTGTGCGGAAGGTTGTCTTTGATAAGCACATTAATCCTTATCTAGCTTTACAACAACTTGCCTCAGAGTTTGGTTTAGAGCTTGTGTTTCGTGTTGAAATTAGTGGCAACCGCATTGTTCGTCGTGTTGTTGATTTAGTGACTCGTGTTGGGCGTTTTAAAGGGAAAGAAATTGTCTTCGGTAAAGACCTACTAGGGCTAGTTCGAAAAGAAAAGTCAGATGAGATTGTCACAGCACTTTTATGTCTTGGGCCAGAAAAAGAAGACGGTACGCGTATAACGACGACTGTCGAAGATGAAGAAGCACGGCAACGCTGGGGGCGTAATAACCAGCATCTATGGGACATTTATGAGCCGGAGTCTTCTGACCAAGATATGACGGTTGAACGGCTCAAATCGCTTGGTGAAACTGCTTTAAAAAAACGCATTAATAGTGTTGTAGAATATGAGATTTCACAAGGTGATTTAGAGTCTATTCCTGGTTATGAACATGAGCAAGTTCGCTTTGGTGATACGGTCCGTATTAAAGACCTTCACTATAAGCCCCCTTTGTATATGGAAGCACGTACGATTTCTGTTGAACGTGATTTACTAGATCCATCTGAAAAAGAGTATGTTCTTGGTGAGTTTATTGAATACACTGAGCGTGACGTATTAGCCGAATTTGATGATTTTAAGAAGAATATGCGTATACGTATTATCAAACAACCAACGCCTCCACAGGGGGCTTATAACGTTCTCTGGGTGGATACCTCACGACCAGTTCATGTGTTGCATACATGGGATGGGGTGCAATGGCGCAAAGTCACGCCAACAGAAGCCAGTGAGATCGGTGCTGAAACGCCTCAAGGTGCTCAAGAGAAAGCAGATAACAGTCGTGATGAAGCAAAAGAGTACACGGATGGTAAAGTGGTTGAAATTGGAGAAACCATTGAACAGGTTCAACAAGACGTATTTAACCGAGAACGTGTGATTAAAAGGCAACCGACTGAACCTGTCAATCCTCTATACGGAGACTTATGGGTGGATACAAGTGATCCATTACAACCCATGTACATGTGGAATGGCACAGAATGGCGTGCACTTGGTCCAACAAATGCAGATGAAATGGGTGCAGTCCTAAAAGAAGAATACGAGCAAAAGGTTCAAGAAATCATTGCGGATCTAGCCAATAAGGTACCAAATGAAAATTACTCTTCAACAGTCCAAGAGATTATGAGTTCACTAGATGGAAAAGCTGGTTTAGAGTATGTGAACGGTCAACTTTCTTCAAAAGTAAATACAGGAACCGTTTATACCAAAACAGAAGTTGACAACGCATTGAATAGCCGTGTATTAAAGACCACTTATGAAACAGACAAAACGGGTATTGTGCAGCGTTTAGACAGTAGCGAGAATCGATTAACAGTTAATGAAAAAGAGATTGGGTTACGTGCAAAGCAACAGGCTTTAGATACTGTGTCCCAACGTGTAACGTCAGCTGAACAAGCTATCGTGTTGCAAGATGGAAAAATTGAGCTCATGGTAGAAAAAGAAACATTTAACAACCTAAAAGGAACAGTTGAGAGCTATGGTACACGTATTACACAGGCAGAAAGCAATATCAACCTAAAAGCAGAAAAGACAGCTTTAACTACAACCAATCAGAACGTTTCAAACGCTTTGCAGTCCATTACAAACCTTCAGACGGAAATCGACTTAGCATATGAACAAATTGCGTTACGAGCGAAACAAACCGACTTTAACACATTGTCAAATCAAGTTTCTAGTCATCGAGCGCAATTAACCGTACAAGCCAATGAAATTGCTTCAAGAGTGACACAAGACCAATTTAATGCTCTTTCGATTGGTGTACGTAACCTGGTCTTAAACTCGACTTTTAACAAAGGTTGGGATAATTGGACAGGTGTAAGTGGTGGGTTTTCTATTGTGAGCGCTGAGGCAGATAAGCCTTCAAGTAAGATAGCAAAAGTTACTGCTTCGGGACTTTCAACAATCTCTATAAAGTCAGCTTATGCAAACACTTTCCTTGCAAAGAAAGGTGATACTATTACAGTATCAATGGATATAAAGGTTAATGACTTTAATCAATATGATGAAAAGAAGCCTTTTATATTCGAGTTATTAGATATTAATAGAAACCGTGTTGAATATAAAGATGTTTCGCTAACTGATATGAATATTACTTCATTGCCTAACAATGAATGGGTTAGGGTTGTATATGTTCATAAAGTCCAAAATAGCTCTGTTGTTTACGGTAGAGTAAGATTGTCTTTATTTAAAAATGGAACAGTATTTTACCGAGAAATTAAAGCGGAATATGGAAATAAAAACACTAGCTGGACAGAAGCTCCAGAAGATGTTGACGAGAAGATTAATGGCTTAGATGGACGTATCTCAACAGCCGAAACAAATATTAGCCAAACAGCTACTGAGATTAAGAGTCTTGCAAAAAAGAGCGAATTAGATACTGTAAGTGGTCGCCTGGATACGGCAGAAAGCACGATTAGCCAGCAAGCTGCAGATATTGCTCAACGTGTAACATCATCTACATTCACACAAGAAATTACAAATACGAAATCGTATGCTGACAGTAGCGCTCAAACAAAAGCAAATACGGCAGAAACAAACGCGAAAAACCATGCGAATACAAAAGCTAGTACAGCCGAAGCAAATGCCAAGAGTTACACAGACGGAAAGATTAGCACGGTTACAACACGATTAACATCTGCAGAGAGTTTAATTACTCAACAAGCCAATGAAATTGCTTCTAGGGTAACGAAAACAGAATTTGAATCTTTAAGTTTTGGAATGCGTAACTTAGTCATTAACAGCAACTTTGCTAGAGGTTTAGAAGGTTGGGGTAATTTCCAAAATATATCAAGCTATAAGGTTGTAGACGATTCAAAGTTTGGAAAGGTTCTGGAGGTTATTTCTGATTCAAGCACATCTAGTAGATCACCGGCTATTAGAACAGATATGTTTGATGTAGTTGGCGGAGAAACCATTACAATTTCTTTGTGGTTAAAACGTGCTGAGGCAGGTATTGTTAGTGTATTAATGAAATTCCGTGATGCTTCTGGGGTGGAGAGTAATCCTGTTCCAGGTGATACACCTTCACCGGCAGGGAATGAGTGGTATTACTATACCCAAACATTCAAAGTGCCTACTAATGCAGTTAAAGCTTATCTCACACCGAGAGTAACTACTTCTATCAGTGGTCTTAAATGGTGGGTTGCCAATGTAAAAGCAGAGCGCGGGAGTAAACCCTCAGACTTTTCAGTAGCTCCAGAAGACATAGATGCACAAATCAATAGCGTAAGTACACGAATCTCCACAGCAGAGTCAACTATCACACAACAGGCTGGTTTAATCGCTCAAAAGGTTTCTACAACTGATTTTAATGGCAATACCATTGCCTCTAAATTAGTTCAAACAGCTACTGCTTTAGATTTAATTGCTCAAAATTTAAATTTAACCGGATTAGTGACGTTCAGCACGTTTAATAGTGATGTCCAAAGTAAAATTACTGCTGGAACAACAGCTAAGTCTACGCTTGACTCAAAAGCAAGTATCTGGGATGCGAAAGAAACCACAAGCGGAGCGCAAACGAAAGCGGATGCTGCTAGAAATAGTGCAATTGCTGCAGCTGCAAGTGATGCGTCTACAAAAGCTAGTAATGCAGAAGCAAATGCTAAGAATTATGCCAGTTCAGCTGTTAGTACAGTGAACGATTGGCGAGTAAGTGGTAAAACCACGATAAATGGTGGAAAGATTGAAACTAATACAATTACTGTACGTCAAATTGCTGTTGGAGATTTTACGAATTTGTGGCCTAATCAGAACTTAGATCCTAAAATCGGCAGTTTTGGTTTGCCAGCTATTATGAATGATACACATAACTATTATTCCATTCCTCTTAGTAGTCGTGACCACATTGCTCATGATATACCTATACACATGATAGCTGGTGATGAGTTTTTAATTACAGCAGATGTGTATCGGTATAAAGGTAGTAGAAGCTTGCAAGCTGGTTTTTGGGAAGGAAAACCCGATGGGAGTAATACTTCCAGTCCATGGCGAATGAATTCATGGGAAACACCTGCTCCTTATCAGCAATGGACTTCTGTGGCATGGCATCATAAAGTAACGGATTCCACGACATTTCAAGGGAAACCATACTTTCAAATTGACCAACCCTCCAGTGGTGGAGATACAGGCTATATGATTCAAAATATAAAAATCATTCGCAAACACACTGGAAAAATGGTGGTTAACGGTACAATCTCAGCCGAAAAATTAAACGTTAATAATCTTTCTTCAATTTCTGCTAACTTAGGGGTTGTAACAGCTGGAGAACTACGAAGTGTTATCATCCGAGCGTCTACCTTTGATACCTTGAGTGGGAGTGTTATTAATATTGGCAGTGGTGGTGCTGGGATTGATTTATATGACGGTTCATTCCGTCTAAAACAATCAGCTGGACATTATTACTCGATTAACAACTCAGGCCAGCATATCTTCTGGCAGGGGTCAGATCCATTTATTCGTATTCAAAAAACACAAGATGCGGATTCCAATCCTGCTGTTCAAGGGGCCAGAGCGCAGCTTGTCTTTTTAAAAGACCGAACGGCTGTATATGCTCGTAATGCAGCCAATACGAATTATGCTGATTTTGCTGCGAATGAGTTCCGAGCGATTGGAAAGTATGTCAGCATTGTGAATGGTAATTTAGAGTCTACAACAGGCTATATGGCTGTCACTGCTGCTACTGAAAACACAGGCTCTACACAGCATGTTTATTTGCGTCCAAGTGGTTCGGGTAGTGTGCACGTACTTAGAAATACAAGTTTTAACATTGATAGTAGTAGTCCAGATTACCGACCAATTATTGTGCAAACAGTGGGTACACGTTCAACGTCTCTTTCAAAGACGAATATTCGAGAAGTAGATTTCAAAGCAACTTCTCTGTTAAAAGATGTGGACGTACATGAATACCACACTATTTCTGATGTCGTTGGTGGTAATTACTTTGATAAGAAAATAGGGTTCATCACGGAAATGACACCTGCTCTTATGAAGTTTGAAAACAACATTGATTTGTATACAACACTGGCTCTTGTGTGGAAACAAAACCAAGAACAGCAAGAGGAAATTGAACGCTTAGAAAAAGAGAAAAACGATATACACGATGTGTTAGGTGTCTTAATCCAAGAAATTGACGCATTAAAAAAAGCTGTTTCTGCAGCATAAAGGAGTCCCTTGTAGGGGCTCTTTTTTATACCCATAAACGAAAAAAGGTGGAATTTAATCATGGAACAAAACCAAACAAATCAAACACAAGCGGTACAAGTTAATTCTGATTTAATCATTCAGCAATACCAAGAAGAACAGTTTCGCTTGAATACAGAGTTAATGAAGTACAAAGCGTATTCTCGACAGTTAGAAGGAACTGTTATCCAACTAGATCAAGAAGTAAAAGCTGCAGAAGAGCGTCACCAGAATCAAGTGAAAGAAACAAACAAGTTCAAAAATCAGTTAAAAAAGCAGCAAACAAATAATCGTAACAATACAAAACAACATGGCCAATCCAAGCGCTAAATAAATGTGTTTGAATGCGTCTATAACTATGCTGATGACGTTAAACTGCATAAGACCTAATCAAGGTGGAATGCAACAATGGAAGTACAAGTGAAAATGATTAACGGATTAAACTTTGAAACGATTATCGAGGAGTATAATGCACAAATTTTAGCCGAAACATTAAACAATCAAGAGTATTCAATGGTCATTATTGGTGACGTTATTGCACAACGTTATTCAGTTGTTCGCGTTATGACAAAAGTAGAGAATCCTGAAGCAAATGTTGAAATTACATTAAATGATAATACGGTTATTAAAGTGTATGTAGAAAATTATAACCCTCTAGTAGTCTTACAAAGCATTAATAGTGCTGGTGGCGGAATGGTGTCCATTGGTGAAGTTGTATTGCAAGCTTCCCAAATTGTGCGGATTATGAGAATTAAACAGGAAACAGTAGCTTAATAGATAACAAACAAAAAGAGGGGCTATTGCCTCTCTTTATTTTTATAAAAGGGTGGGGTAATTATGTTTGAAGAGCAAGTTTGGAATACACTTCTTCAAAATGGGCCATTTGCAGCATTATTTATTTGGTTATTATTTAAGGTTACAAAGGAATCAAAAGAGCGTGAAGATCGTTTAATGAGTCATGTGGAGCGTACCACAGATACGTTGCAACGTATTGAACAAAGTGTGACAGGTATGCAAGATGAAATTAAGGATATTCGTGAACAAATAGAAGGTCAATAAGTCACTGTCTCTGCAGTGGCTTTTTATATACCTAAAAACAAGGAGGAGAAAGAGAATGACTTATAAATTTCAACAGTTACCACAATTGGTTGATAAGCGAGGAAAACTACCAAGCAAAGGTTCTTACAATAAACGTGCAAATGGGGTTAAATCCATTACAACTCGTGTGTGGCATCACTCTTTAACAAAGTTATCTGCAGGTGGCTCGAACATTGTTTCCTTTGCTAACTTCCATGTAGGCACAAATGGTTGGCCCGAAATTGCATATCACCTAATCATTGATCCAAATACAATTATCAATGGAAAGGCTGCTATTTATTATTGTGTAGACATTAGTAAGCGTAGTTACCATGTCGGTAATAGTAATACAATTGGACTTGGTATTTGTGTTATTGGTGATTATCGTACAGATAAATTAAGTGTGGCTGCCATTGCATCCATTATTGACTTGCGTAATGCCTTAATTAAAGACGGTATTGGGAAATACGATAAATCGCATAATGAAATGCCAGGGTACTCGTGGAAAGCATGCTGCGTATATGATTATAACAAAGCATTTAAAGACATCTTAGAAACAATTGCACCTGGAGCAAACCAAAAGCCTTCGTTGCCACCGGACTTATATACAATTCAAGAAGGTGATACATTCTGGTCAATTGCTGAAAAAGACGGTCCAGCAGGAATTACAGTCAATGATTTAATTGCTGCTAATCCTGGTGTAGAACCAACAAAGTTAAAAGTTGGTCAAACCATTAAATTAGGAAAAGCACAGCATGCGTACACACTAGAGCCAGAAATACCTAAACAGCCGCAATCAGCTTATCAATACCCATTACCTTCAGGAGTACTTAAAAAGGGCGCACGTGGAGAATCTGTACGTCAATTACAATCGGCTTTAGCTGCATTGCATTTTTATCCCAACAAAAATGCAAAAAATAATGGCGTAGATGGTGTTTATGGTAATGACACAGCTGATGCAGTTAGACGTTTTCAGTCTGTGTATGTACCCAGACAAGTAGATGGTGTTTATGGGGCGAACACAAAAAGTAAATTAAAAGCTGTTTTAAAGTCTAAAGGTTATTAAAAGAGGCTGGGACAAAAGGTCTCTATAATCGAAAAAAGGTGAAGTCGCCGGTGCGACTTCGCCTTTTTTCAATTATTTTAAAGATATAAAGGCAAGATCTCACCCCCTTGCCACATATTTTCGTATATTCACGGCCATTAGTGCGAGGCCGGTTTCGTTTTCGACTTTGGATTTCCCACGAACAGAAAATCGTGTGAAACCTAAATTAGCCTTCAAGAATCCAAAAACTGGCTCCACGTCCATTTT
>NZ_LWBK01000059.1:0-15646 GCF_001614195.1 Bacillus sp. VT 712
TCAAGTCCGGAGTGAACGAGCGATTAAGCGTTTTTGGACCATTGTCCAGTTCACCTATGTTTTTGCGATGTACCTTAGAAAGGCTGCCTTTAACCTAGCCATTCAGTGCATAAGAAAACAAAAAATCGGCAGTATCATTGAGTTTGTGTATCGTGAAACCACAAATGGAACGTCACTTGAGCAAATTAAAAATGAGCTCCAAGTGGCATAGGGTACCTATCATTTCTAATCGAATGGAAATATTTGTATATAAAAATGCTCATTATCAGTTAATATTTATTCATTTTGAATCTTCCATATTCGGTTTCGAACATTTCATTTACTTCCCAAGATTCAACGGTTTTATAAGCTGTTTGTTGATCAAAGCCTTTTCCCAGAAGGTAGGCCATTGCGGCAATTTCAGTTAGCGCATGTTCATAGGAAGTAAGAGCAACTTCTTTTAGACCATAATCAACAAAAGGCTTTATTGCCATTAATGTTTCACTTTTCAAATCCTGATCCGAATTTTCTCTCTCATCGGATTCATTACCCTCTAGATTTGGATGTGCTTCTTTGTATAGCACCGCCCACTGTTCATACAGACTTGTAGCTGTCTCAAAGTCCTCAGAGTCTACTGTTAAATTTTTTTGTAATTTACTCATTAAATTACGCCATGTCTCTTCCCATTCCTCTAAAGTTCTTAAGTCAAAGAGTTTTGAGAACTTCGGTTTCACACTTTCCCAATGAACATAAATGTCGGTACACCATCCCAATAAATATTTATAGTTTTCCGTTTGGGCTTCCATTTTTTTATCACCCTTTTTAAATTTTTTCACTTCTAAAAAAAGAAGCAATATCGCGTGTTAAATGAGGTTAAATACCTTTTAAAACCAATTTACAATTCTATGGTATGTTTCACTTATGTCCCTAGACTAGGCATTTGTCTCATTTAACAAAATAAATTTTGTTTTCTTTCCAAACGGATAAATATGTTGCATTCTGCAAGTATAATTTTCCTTTGCAAACAAGGCCGGTGTTAAAAGTATACAGGCATTTTTAAAACGTTCTTAACAAACAGATAAAGAGCAGGTAAGCTGAGGAACTTGATAAAAACCTGAAGGAAAGCCAACTCAATCGATTATGAAGTATATATAGGGGTCCTGCCGCATACCCATCAAGCTAACGACAGAAACGATTAAAAATGTAATGATCCTTGTCCTAACATCGGTGAGTATCAGAAAAATCGGCATGACAAAGAAGCCTATGAAACTATCATTTTTTCGTTAGGCAACTTGTTGTTGTTTTACTGCTGTCTCATACACAATACCAAGAATGTCAAAAACGGTTTTTTTCTGATACCGATGACACTTACGCCCATTCTTTTTCAACAGGTGATACAGTCGTTGGAGAATCGTTACGAGTTCAGTCAGATCACCTGCCATTGCTGGAAATAGTAACGGAAAATAGTCCTTAATCATATAAATTGATTTGTATTCACTCAGCTCTTGTTTTCTCTTTTTCAACAGGATCTGCCGCATTTGAAACATGGTGGAAGAACAGAGAAGAATCCCGATGAGTTGCCCATATAAATGGCACTCTAGCCGTTCCTTTTTGATGGTTTTACATTCATCTATTTCGAAGAAGGACTTCCATGTTTTAAATAAAATTTCAATCTACCAACGTAACGAATACAATGAATGCACATCGTTTGTCGGTACTTCTTTTGGTGGTGTGTTCGTAATATAAACGTTCATTCCCATCAGCTGTTTACTTTTATCCTTCATGACAATGCCTTTCTTTTTCTCACGTACAGCTTGGTTGTTTAAACGGGTTTTAGTTTGTTCGTTCGTTAGTCGGTGAATGATGACACGTGTCGGTAATTTTTGAATTTGCCCAACATAAGCTTCTGAAAGTTCAATGGTCTCACCCGGTTCCAGTTCGTTCAAGATGTGTGCCATATTAAGTTGAATATATTCGCTCTGCTTTTTCAGTGTGCCGTTTTTGAAGTATTCTGGTTCAGGGTTTTTTACATAAATACGGGTATTTAGCTTTAATCGAGAGAGAGAAAAGGCGCCTAATTCATGAATCGTTTGTAAATCTCGTAAATCAAAATAACCTAAATCACGTAAACAGAAATCGCCTGCTTTCACACTTTCAAGACAAGTTGTGCCATACGTTTTATCATTATCTTTTCCCGGTCCTAGCTGTACGTGTAAAAATTGCCCACTCAATAAGTCATATTCAAGCTGAATCTTTACACCTGCCGTATTACTGCTTCCTCCAGACCCTTGATAATCACTTACGAAGGCATCGGGTAGCTGAAACACTGTGGCATCTAAAATCCGAATACGGTTAAAAATCAAGAAGAGCGTTGACGATAGCGATTGTGTTGCACAAAGTTTCTGTGTGAGAAGTAAAGCAAACACCTCACGAAGAAACTGAACGGCTGCTGGATTAAACCGTTGATTCAATCCTTCCTGACTCATCAGGACACCTGTTGAAGCTTCTAGTCGACTACACAGTTGTGCAAGCGATGTGCGAGCGACTTCCTGGCTAAGCCACACGCAAAGAGCCATCAGTTCATTTGCTTGATACTTACTCGATCGCTTCACAAATCCCACTTTCTTAGCGATTTCTTGTAAGGCAATGGGAGACAAAGAGCGTTGTAATTCTTGTGCAAATAGGTGTAATTCTTCGGAAAACTGAACATCCATAAAAAAACGCCATCCTTTTCGAGTAGTTTACTAAAAAGAATAACGTTTTTTTTCGTTTTGGGGAAAATCCATTGCGTTAGCTTGATGGGTATGCGTTCTTACGGACAAACCCATGATAGTCCTGAAAGGGAGGTGACTTCTCGTTGGTCTCTCGTAGGCATATAAAATTGCGGCTATCTTTTGGCGATAGAAACGTACTGTTATGTATACCTCCAATCGGAGCGTCGGCGTACGTTTTACTTACCACTATAGTGTGTGAAGAAGATACGACAGCAAATGGACCTGCAATGGGATGCTTGAGCCGATGTGTCTTGAAAGGGACTAGTACGGTTCTCAGGGGAGGAAGGGGCAGTGATGCCCCTAACTTACCCGACTTAACTAGAATTGTATAGAGTATTCATTATTTCTTTTAGCCTTGTTATTTGCCCATTATTATCCATTTTGTACACCTATAATTAGGCAACTGCATAAGATGAAAAGGGAAATAAAAACATAAGAGGAGAATGAGTATGTACCATAAATCATCCTATCACCATCAATGGCATAATCCAATGTATTACAACTGGAATCCACATTATTATAATTGGAATAATAATTATTCGAATAACAGCGGAAATCCTTATTTTAGAAACATCCAATTGAAGGATTATGGGCCAAAGCCATTTGTCGTTAATATCAATGAAGCAACGAAGCAAAACAATACGTATCGTACTGCTTTATGGACAGGACCACATTTACAAGTTACTTTAATGAGTCTCAATGTTGGCGAAGATATCGGTTTGGAAATACATCCTGACGTTGATCAATTCTTACGTATTGAACAGGGCCAGGGAATTGTTCAAATGGGCAAGAGGAAAGATAATTTAAACTTTGAAAGAAATGTCTATGATGATTTTGCAGTAATGATACCTGCTGGAACATGGCATAATCTAACTAATACCGGCAATATTCCACTAAAACTTTACTCGATATATGCTCCTCCTAATCATCCATTTGGTACTGTTCATGTTACCAAAGCAGATGCATTGACTGCAGAAGAAGGATCCGATCATGGCAATGGAAATACATTTGTTTTTGGCAGGACTCCAGATGAATGGGTATAGTACACAGAATTTCTAGTAAAAGAAGGGTTAGAGGATGTTAAAAGAGGAATAAATGCTACACACATTCTTCAAGAATTTATTCTAATGGGAGTTCTTGTTGGGAAAGGGTATTCTCCTAAAAAAGCATATGAAACAGTAGAAGAATGGGAACGTACAGGAAAATCTAAACTTCTTCAGCAAAGCAAAATTATGTAAAAAGGATTTTCTAAACCGGGCTGTTGACAAACTAAAGAATCCCATTACCGGACACAACATATTGTAAAATGAAAAAGAAGATGAACACTACATTTAGTAGATATTCATCTTCTTTTTTGCTTAAAGGGGTATTTGTAACAGCCCTTAAACGAAGATCATTTTTTATTACCAATAACATCGAAATTGTAAATTAAATTGTATAGAGTATTCATGTGTTCCTTAGAGTTAAATACTACAAAACCTGAATATCATTAGTGTTGCATTAATTTATTTTCACTATTAAAAATACTCAAATGTTCAATTTTATTATTTTGTGCAAAGAAAAAGTCCTTTATAATGGATAAGTCAGGTGGTAACCCGTCCAAATCCACTAAAAAAGGACCAACTCATGGACAAGATTACACGAAAAACTTCATTTGGACAATGGTTTTCACCAATAAATCTTCAACTTTTTGAAGAAACCGTGAAAACGTTGAAAGTAGATTACTATACGAAAAAACTAAAAACAGACTCATTTCTAAAATTACTCCTTTTTGCACAGCTACAAGAAGTCGAAAGTTTGCATGAGCTAAGCGATTGTCTTTTCGACGACCAACTACAAAAAGGCATTGATCTTGATTCAATCAGTATTTCTCAGCTCTCACGCCGATTAAACGGTATAAATCCAGATTTATTTCAAAGGCTTTTCCTTGCTGAAAATTACTTTCGTCTTCTAAAAATGATGGATTCAAAAGGAAATGAACTGCATTTAATTACCAATCGTTTTGATTTGAGTGCCGAAGAAATTTCAGAGATGTACATGTTCTTTAAATGGATCAAACAGCATCTCAGCATCAAAAAGTTCTACGGTCAAAGTGAATGGGCGATTCAAAACCAAGTGTTTATCGCCCTGATTGTTTTTTGCCTACATGTTCTCGTACAACTTGAAACAAGAAGTAAGCGAAAAACCTTACAAATTAGCCGTTATTTAAGGGCTGCATTGTGGAAACCAGCCCATATCTGGCTTCGAAAGATTGAAGGGAAAGCCATCCCTTAATAAGCAAATTGTTGTTGTCGCACAAGTCTAATTGTAAAAAAGACCCAAATGGATGGAGCCACCTTTGAATAGGTATTTACCTTTTTGGCTCTAAAGAAGGAGGATAATCAGACTGAAAATTTCGACAATATTTATGCAACACTAGTGTCTTTTTTTATATAATTCATCTTTCGTTTTAACTGTTCGTGCTACTTCTACTATTCCTTCCCCTTTATCCACAGTTAATAAAAAATCCGTTGTCATCACAATTGGCTCATTTGTTTTAGGATCAACTGGATGTTTAATACCTAACTCATCTGCAATGACAATTGTTTCTTCCAACGGCAATAACGGAAATTGTTCTCGAATATCGATAATATAATTTGAATATTCAGTTAAATAAAAGTAGTTTCGTTCTAAATCAGATAAAAATTCATGTTGTCGATTTGTTTTAATCCCTTTCAAGCGAGTAGACCTTCCAAGTGAAGAAACGTCTTGAATGTTTAACCATGGTTTGTAGTCCGAACCAATACCTGAACCTCTACCTTCTTTAATCCATTTTTCGATTTTAGATGTTCTAGTTCTTTTAGACATAAAAACACCCCTTTGAATTAGTTTAATCCAAAGGGGCGAAACGGTGCAACTTTTTTAAAAACAGTATGACTTTTTTCAAAACGGTACATCTTTTTTTAAAACGGTATAACTTTATTTAAAATCTACAATGATCTAAAAAACTAATCAGTTATTACTCAACCGTAACAGACTTAGCTAAGTTACGTGGTTTATCTACGTCACAATCACGGTGTAGAGCTGCGTAGTAAGAAATTAATTGTAATGGAATAACCGCTGCTAAAGGTGCTAATGTTTCGTGTACCTTTGGAATTACATAGCGATCTTCTTCTGTTTCTAAGCCCTTCATTGAGATAATGCAAGGATTAGCTCCGCGCGCTACTACTTCTTTTACGTTTCCGCGAATGCTTAAGTTTACATGCTCTTGTGTTGCAAGGGCAATAACAGGCGTATTGTTCTCAATTAACGCAATTGTTCCGTGCTTTAACTCTCCACCAGCAAATCCTTCTGCTTGGATATAAGAGATTTCCTTAAGCTTTAAAGAACCTTCTAATCCAACGTAATAGTCAACAGAGCGTCCGATGAAGAATGCGTTACGCGTTGTTGCTAAGAATTGAAGAGCGATGCTTTCCATTTCTTCTTTATCGTCACATAGAACTTCCATTGTATTAGCAACAATCGCTAGTTCTTGCATTAAGTCAAAATCAAGCTTAATGCCACGTGCTTGTGCAGTTACTGCTGCTAAAATTGAAAGTACTGCTAGCTGAGCAGTATATGCTTTTGTAGAAGCAACAGCAATCTCTGGACCAGCGTGTAATAATAACGTGTAATCTGACTCACGAGATAGAGTTGATCCCGGAACGTTTGTAATTGTTAATGCTTTGTGACCAAGCTCTTTAATCTGAACAAGAACTGCACGGCTATCTGCAGTTTCACCACTTTGAGAAATAAAGATGAATAGTGGTTTTTCAGATAAAAGTGGCATGTTGTAAGAAAACTCACTCGCTACGTGGACTTCAACTGGAACTTTCGCCCAAGTTTCAATGAATTGTTTTCCTACTAATCCAGCATGGTAACTTGTTCCACAAGCAACGATATATACACGATCAGAGTCGTTCATTGCTTTTACAATATCCTCATCAACATGAAGTTCATTGTCAGCACCTTGATATTGCTGAATGATTTTACGCATTACTAGAGGCTGCTCATCAATTTCTTTTAGCATGTAGTGAGGATACGTACCCTTTTCAATATCACTTGCATCTAATTCAGCAGTGTAAGGATCGCGCGCTACTACTTCACCATCTAATGTTTTAATTGTAACAGCTTCTTTTGTTACGATTACTGTTTCTTTATCCATTAGCTCTACATATTGGTTTGTTACTTGTAGCATCGCCATTGCATCACTTGCTACAACGTTAAAGCCTTCACCTAAACCAACAAGTAACGGACTTTTATTTTTAGCAACATAAATTGTGTTTTTATCTTCATTATCAATTAATGCTAGTGCATAAGAACCGTGTAGTAAGCTTACCGCTTTACGGAATGCTTCTTCTACTTCTAATCCTTCACTTGCAATTTTTTCAATTAAATGAACGATTACTTCTGTATCCGTTTCACTTTTGAATTCAACATCTTGTAAATACTCACGCTTTAAGATTGCGTAGTTCTCAATAACTCCGTTGTGAACTAGCGTAAAGCGACCGTTATGACTTTGGTGTGGGTGAGCATTTTCACGGCTTGGAACACCGTGTGTTGCCCAGCGCGTATGACCGATACCAGCTGGTGCTACAACGTTATTATCGACTGATTGACGTAGTTCAGCAATACGTCCTTTTTCTTTGAATACGTGTACGCCACCGTCATTAACAACTGCAATACCCGCTGAGTCATATCCACGATATTCTAATTTTTCAAGACCACGTAATAAAATTTCCTTTGAATCTTGAGTTCCAATATAACCTACAATTCCGCACATAGATTGTAATCCTCCTTAAAGTAATGAAGAACGTTACCTTCTTCACAATAACGATTATCTTCTTAATGCGTTTGTCCAAAGAGTCACCCCTTTGTTTTTCACATTAAGCTTTCGATTGTGATAATCAACAACCGGGAGGCATCCGCCGATACTTCGATAAACCTCCTCCTCGTCAACTAAGCCACTGTCGTCTCAGACTTAGTTCAGGCGCTTTTACATATATTAAATTACTTTTAACATTCCCTCCTTTTGTAAACTAGAGACGAACAGATTTAATCTTACAACAAAGCATAAGAAATCGTCAATTATCTTTATTACCAATAGTAAAAACAGGCCTTTTTGCGTGCCGCTTTGTACAATTGGCATAATATAAAAATATGCATAAGCAGCTCATGTGGTCACTGCTTATGCATAGAATGATGAACTACTCTAGTCCCATTTCTTCTTTTACAACTTCAACAATGCGGTTTACGTAAGTCTCACACTCATTTTGGCTTGGTGCTTCAACCATTACGCGCACAAGTGGCTCTGTACCTGAAGGGCGAACAAGAACGCGACCGTTTCCAGCCATTTCTTTTTCTACTTCGGTAATTATTTCTTTTACCTTCTCGTTTTCAGTTACGTGATGTTTATCCGTTACTCTCACGTTTACAAGCAGCTGTGGAAACTTTGTCATTTCGTTTGCTAGTTCAGATAATTTTTTATTTGTTGCCTTCATAATGTTTACAAGCTGAATCGCAGACAACATACCGTCTCCTGTCGTGTTATAATCAAGGAAGATAATATGACCTGATTGCTCTCCACCTAAATTGTATTGATGTACTTTCATCTCTTCTACCACGTAGCGATCTCCAACCGCTGTCTGAGCACTTTCAATTCCGTTTGCTTCAAGAGCCTTGTAGAATCCAAGGTTACTCATAACCGTAGAGACAAGCGTGTTATGTTTTAAACGCCCTTGTTCAAATAAATACTTTGCACAAATGAACATAATTTGATCGCCATCTACAATGTCACCATTTTCATCGATTGCAATTAGTCGGTCGCCGTCACCATCAAAAGCTAATCCTACGTCCGCACCTTTTTCTTTCACAAATGCTGATAATGCTTCAGGGTGAGTAGAACCAACACCTTCGTTAATATTTAATCCATTTGGAGATGCACCCATTGTTGAAATATCAGCATCTAAGTCTGCAAATAAATGTGCTGCTAGAGATGAAGTCGCACCATGTGCACAGTCAAGCGCAACGTGTAAGCCAGAAAAATCTTCATCGATTGTTTGCTTCAGATACTGAAGATATTTTTGACCGCCTTCAAAATAGTCATTTACCTGTCCAAGATCTTTACCAACAGGTCTTGGTAGCTCATCTTTTGGATTATCAATTAATGCTTCAATTTCATTTTCTTGAGCATCAGATAACTTGAATCCATCTGGACCAAAAAACTTGATTCCGTTATCTTGCACTGGGTTGTGTGAAGCAGAAATCATAACCCCTGCTTGTGCACCCAGCGCTTTTGTTAAGTAAGAAACACCTGGAGTTGAGATTACACCCAAGCGCATTACCTCCGCTCCGATAGACAGAAGACCTGCTACCAAAGCTCCCTCTAACATATGCCCTGATACACGCGTATCGCGACCGATTAGGACTTTTGGTCGTTCTGTATCTTTTGTTAATACGTATCCTCCAAAACGACCAATTTTAAATGCAAGCTCAGGTGTTAATTCACTGTTTGCAACACCCCTTACACCGTCTGTTCCAAAATACTTACCCATTCTTTTTCTCTCCTTTTATGTCCATTGTGTATATTTAATTTGCGGATGATGAGCCACTTTCTTCATTACTTGCATTGTTTTCAACGTTACCTTCATCCTCTTCGTTAGATCCGGTATTATCAGACGGATCAGAAGGCTCGTCCGGATTATTATTACCGCCTTCTTCTGGTGGTTCAGAAGGGTTTTGTTCTTCTTCATCTGAAGGGTTTCTTTCACTAACTTTCACTCGTAGCGTTTTTGTAGAAAGAGTGCCTTCAATCCCGCTTGGAACCGTTAAAGAAATAGGAACCGAAAACTCACCAGGTGTTAACCTTGCGACATTGGCAGATATACCAATATCACTTCGAGTAACATTTCTTAGCTGTTGTTGTGGTCCTGATAGGTCAACTCGTACCGCTCCGTTTTTAGGAGATAAAATTTCATATTTATATTTGGAGTTTTGACCATTTAATGACACTGACAAGCTTTCAAACGACTTTTTTCCATCTTTCTCTTCTTCGGCTACAGAGGTTTCTTCTGCGTCAGTTTCTTCTTCCTCTTCTTCATCCAGCTTTTTTACGTTTACACTCACTGTAACTTGCTTAGGCTGAACGCTATCTGCACCTTCTGGAACAGGGACATCAACTTTTACTTCGGAAGTTTTGGAAATCCCCGTCACGTCGACTGGGATATTATCAATTGACGAGATAGAATCTAATACGTCTTTTTCACCAATAACGGTTACTTCATCTTTATCTAAAGAAAGATCTGTAATTTCAATTCCTTCGCCTAAGGTGCCCGTTTGCTCAAGGCTAATCGGAACCTTCTTACTTCTATTTTCAATTGGGATTGTAACATTAACTACTTCTGGTTCAATAGCTACATCTAGCTTATTCAGGTTTTTATCAAATGCTACTACCTCTGCTTGTTCATTTACATCTTTACTTACGTTATCTAATTCAACAAGAGCTTTTACATAGGCTACTTGCGATAGCTGACTCTTAGCTCCAGTAACCGTTACCGTCTCTGGACTAATTTGTGCAGAGCCCGCTTTATAACCTTTTTTTACCTGGTTTTTATCAAAGCTTGCTTCTACTGGAAATTCTTGTGATTGTTGATTTTCAATGCTAACTGTTACGACTTGCGGATCAATTTTAACATCCAGACGATCCGAAATATTTCGGTGTTGTAATTCTACTTGGTGCTCTCCCAAACCGTAGTTATTTAAATCCACATATACTTCCAAATCTTGCTTTAGCTTTTCTTGTTGAAGAGCACTTTTAGAACCTTCTAAAGTAACATTAACCGTATCTGGAACACCGCTAATAATCATATTATCTTGATCATAGAAGACTTCCACAGGAACATTTGTAATGGTTTCTGTACCTGTTCCTGATGATTTACTTGTGCCAAGGATTGTATTTGTATCTTGATTATCGATGCTAACAGATAGATAAAGCATCAAAGCTAAAAGAAGCGCAATTATTTTCATGATCCAAGGATTGTTTAATAATCTATCCATTCTTCTTCGACCTCCATTGCCAACGAGCTGAAGAAGATGCTCTTGAAGTATTAACCAACTCTTTCTCAAGCATTTCTTTTAACGTATCAATTGTTAACTCACGATATAACTCACCATTCTTTGTCACAGAAATACCACCTGTTTCTTCAGATACTATAACCGTTATACTATCTGTTACTTCACTAATACCAACAGCTGCTCGGTGACGAGTTCCTAGCTCCTTTGAAATGAAGGGGCTTTCGGAAAGTGGTAAGTAGCAAGCTGCAGCTGAAACTTGATTGCGCTGTAAAATAACGGCTCCATCATGCAATGGCGTATTAGGAATAAATAAATTAATCAATAGCTCTGATGAAACATTGGCATTTAGCGGAATACCTGTTTCAATATAATCAGTCATTCCTGTTTCTCGCTCAATCGAAATTAAAGCTCCTATACGACGCTTTGCCATATAATGCGTAGCTTTTGTAATAGCTTCAATTGTTAATGCGCGTTCATCCTCTTCAGGAAGGCTAGTTTTAGAAAATAAACTCCCTCTTCCTAATTGCTCCAACGCTCTGCGAACTTCAGGTTGGAAAATAATAATAACTGCTAAAAATCCCCATGTTAAGGCTTGATCCATTAACCATTGTAATGTGTTTAGGCCCAGGAAGTTACTAATAAAGCGTACAACAACGATGACGATTATTCCTTTGAGTAACTGTACAGCTTTCGTACCTCTGATGACCATTATCAATTTATATATAACAAACCAAACAAGGAGAACATCGATTATATTTCCTAAATATGCGAAGATCGGTAGCTCTCCAAAAGGCATCGTCTCACTTCCTCTATTTATATGTAGTCAATTAAACATAACTTTTTTATTATATCATAAATTTAAAATTCCCTACTAGTTAGACATAACAACAATTGGTTTTTATTTACAAAAAGAATCGTCCAATAGTCGTGATGACCGGGGACGATTCTTTAGCAAATCTTTATTTTTACCGTCAAGGGAACTTGTTTTTATTCATTATTTGACAGGTTAACTGCGTCTTTAACACCATTCTTTACATTGTACCAAATCCATTCAAACATTTGGTCTAATTCTTCAATATCACCGGTAACCTCCCCCGCAGATGCAAGGTATTGATCACCATTAATAACTGTAATATTTCCATCTACCTTTCCTTCTACTTTTATATCACCGTTGCGTACAGTAACATCTCCTTTAACCACTTCGCCAGCTGGTACAATAACAGTCTTGTTTTCAATCACAAGGTTATCCTGCTTAGAGACTGCAAACTCTTCGTTAGTATTCCATGCTGAAAAAGTAGCCCCAGACATTAACAACGTAAACACAGCAGCTGCTGTTAAAAATGGGTGATTGGTAAACCAACGATTCATTCTTACAGCGCTCTTCTCTTTAGGAAGACCTGCCATAATATTAGCCGTAAAGTTCATAGGTGTATCAATATGAGAAGTGCTTTGAACAAAAGCAATGGTTCGCTTTAATTGTTTAAAATGTTCTTGGCATGCATCACATTCCTGTAAATGCTGCTTCAATAACTGTTCATTCTCTTTTGTAAGATCTCCATCTAAGTATTCATGGATTAGATTTACATAGGAACTTGAGCATTTCATTATTTTCACTCCTTACAAATGGCGAAGTCTGTTTCTTAAGGCTTCCCTTCCTCTATGAATTCTTGTCTTTACAGTACCAATCGGTAGCTCTAAAATTTCACTAATTTCTTTCAAAGAAAGTTCATCAATATATTTCAGCACAATAACTGTACGATATTTCTCAGGTAGCTTTAAAATTTCAGATTGAATTAAGTCTTGCAGCTCTCCTCTTTCTAATTCATCTTCAGGGAGTGCTTGGTCTGCAGCAATCTGTGAGTACATATTAAGACCTTCCGTTCCAGCTACTTCTGCATCTAAATAATAATCTGGCTTCTTTTTACGAATTTTATCAATACAAAGATTTGTTGCAATCCGATATAGCCATGTGGAAAATTTCTTGGATGAGTCATAACTGTGAATATTAACATAGGCTCGAATAAAAGCTTCCTGAGCCGCATCTTGCGCTTCTTCACGATTACCTAACATGCGATAGCATAGCTGATAGAGCTTATCTTTATGATATTCTACAATATCAGCAAACGCATCTTGATCGCCTTTTTTTACTTTTTTTATTTTCCGCTTTAATAATAACTCCATGTAAAAGTGACCTCCGCCCATTGCGGGATAGTATATATACGTTTACTTCTAATTAAAGTTTCATTCATGCTTAATTATTTTAACAAAAATTTGATGTTTATGTTTAAGATTTTTTAAATTGGGATATTTATGAAGTAAAAGACTATTATAAAGTGAGGAATGTCGCTGATGGAGAAAAATTTACTGGAACGAATTGAAGAGCATCGCCACATGATGTTAAATACTGCACAACAAACATCTCTATGTTCTAAAGAGGTACTGAGGTTAAGCTCAGAGTTAGATACACTATTAAACCAATATACAAAGCAATCAAACTAAATCAGCCCTTGTTTTCAACAACAAGAGCTGATTCTTTTTTATAGTAATTTTTCGCCGAATAAAGAACCCATCAACGCAACAGCCACCGTTGCTGTTTTATTACGCTCATCTAAGATGGGATTAACTTCTACAAACTCAGCTGAAGTAACGACGTTAGATTCAGCTAGCATTTCCATAGCTAGATGGCTTTCTCTGTAGCTAATTCCTCCAATAACAGGTGTTCCTACTCCAGGTGCGTCATGAGGGTCTAAACCATCTAAATCGAGTGACAAATGTACTCCATCTGTTTTATCTTTCAAGTAAGAAATTGTCTCTTCCATAACATGTGCCATTCCAAGTCTATCAACTTCATGCATTGTGTATACCTTAATGCCAATCTCTTTAATTAATTCTCTTTCTCCTTCATCTAAAGAACGTGCACCAATAATCACAATGTTTTCAGGCTTAATTTTTGGCATGTATCCAAAAATATTTGTTAACGTTGGATGCCCAATGCCTAGACTAGCTGCTAGTGGCATTCCATGTATGTTGCCTGATGGAGAAGTGTCAGCCGTATTTAAATCTCCATGTGCGTCATACCAAATAACTCCAAGATTCTCATAATGCTTGCTAACACCGGCTAACGTTCCAATAGCAATACTATGATCACCACCAAGTACAAGTGGAAAATTGCCATTTGTAATAACATGATCTACTTTAGACGCTAATCGTTCACTAGCATCTGCTACAGCCTTCAAGTTTTTTAAATTTGTTTTTAAATCATTATGTACTCTTTCTGCAGGAGCAATTTCAATATTCCCTTCGTCCTTAACCACATAACCAATATTTTCAATTCGCTCTACTACTCCCGCATAACGAATCGCACTTGGCCCCATGTCTACCCCTCGACGTGTTTGGCCTAAATCCATTGGTACACCAATAATTGATACATTTTTCATTTCTCTTTCTCCCCTTTTTATCTTTCATACTCCTATTGTATAGCTAAAAGTAAGGATGGCTCAACTCAACACTTTTCTGAATATATATACAACTTAAAAAGAGACAAAAAAACCTCTAAACCGTTGTTTAGAGGTGAATAATTTATGTAATTGGTGGAGCCTAGCGGGATCGAACCGCTGACCTCCTGCGTGCAAGGCAGGCGCTCTCCCAGCTGAGCTAAGGCCCCAACAAAACGAAATAATAATAATTGGAGCGGAAGACGAGGTTCGAACTCGCGACCCCCACCTTGGCAAGGTGGTGTTCTACCACTGAACTACTTCCGCATATAAGAGTGAGCCATGAAGGACTCGAACCTTCGACCCTCTGATTAAAAGTCAGATGCTCTACCAACTGAGCTAATGGCTCTTAATGGCTGGGCTAGCTGGATTCGAACCAACGCATGACGGAGTCAAAGTCCGTTGCCTTACCGCTTGGCTATAGCCCAATAAGATGGTGGAGGGGGGCAGATTCGAACTGCCGAACCCGAAGGAGCGGATTTACAGTCCGCCGCGTTTAGCCACTTCGCTACCCCTCCAGAAAACAATGGTGCCGGCAAGAGGACTTGAACCCCCAACCTACTGATTACAAGTCAGTTGCTCTACCAGTTGAGCTACACCGGCAACATGTTCATGGTGGAGGATGACGGGATCGAACCGCCGACCCCCTGCTTGTAAGGCAGGTGCTCTCCCAGCTGAGCTAATCCTCCAAATTTCTTGTATAAAATTAAGTGGTGACCCGTACGGGATTCGAACCCGTGTTACCGCCGTGAAAGGGCGGTGTCTTAACCACTTGACCAACGGGCCATAAATGGCTCCACAGGTAGGACTCGAACCTACGACCGATCGGTTAACAGCCGATTGCTCTACCACTGAGCTACTGTGGAATCTTATAAAGCCTGGCAACGTCCTACTCTCACAGGGACAAAGTCCCAACTACCATCGGCGCTAGAGAACTTAACTTCCGTGTTCGGCATGGGAACGGGTGTGACCTCTCTGCTATCGCCACCAGACATGTTTTGAGATTATTCTCTCAAAACTAGATAACATTTTGCTGAGTACTAGGTTTACTGTCTAGCTATAGCTCCTAATTAGTCGCCTTCGCTTTTCTAATTTGGTTAAGTCCTCGATCGATTAGTATCAGTCAGCTACACACGTCGCCGTGCTTCCACCTCTGACCTATCAACCTGATCATCTTTCAGGGATCTTACTAGCTTGCGCTATGGGAAATCTCATCTTGAGGGGGGCTTCATGCTTAGATGCTTTCAGCACTTATCCCGTCCACACATAGCTACCCAGCGATGCCTTTGGCAAGACAACTGGTACACC
>NZ_LWBK01000060.1:0-9699 GCF_001614195.1 Bacillus sp. VT 712
AATTGGCCAGTATCGGAAGAAAGTTCGCCTCCATCGTGAGTTAATTTGAGTTGGTGATTGAAATGAAGTGTTGTTTGCGGTAATCTAATCATGAGAAGAATCCTTTCTTTTGGTTAGTTCTTAGTCGATTTAACCTTAACAGAAATGGATTCTTTTTTCATTTTTTTAGTGAAAAAGAGAATCCCACAGGAAAGCCGATAAATCGCCTTTCCTGTGGGATTTTGTATTTGGGTATGAATAATTCAGGTTTCATTTTTTATTTATAAAAATAAAGTAGATGGAATTAACTTAGAAGTTAAAGATTTTTAAATGACCTATAAACATGTATAAGCCCAAGGTTGCTTTTTACAGCTGATATTTGTTATGAGGTAGAAATATTAGTACATAAATAATAACATGTTTTTCTATAATGACTATGTTTTTTTAAAAAAAGCATATGTATAAATAGCAGACTTTTTATACATACATTCTCCTCTCAACTGGCAAACGGGAAAAACCAGTCATATCAAGGATGTATAAAAAGCTGCATAAATCAGAAAACACTCCTTATCCGGAACTCTTGCCTACCAAGGGTTCTTTTTTGGGTTGTGTTCCGGAAAGAGTGTTTATGTAAACTAGATCTGTATATCATATACAATTAATCATAAGTATGTTTAATTATATATATCTTTAATTTTCTAGGAGGATTTGGATTGATAAATAAAGCTTTATCTAGTGCTTACGAAACTGGTTCTTTTTATGAAGGTAATATGGATTTTAGAGAATCAATTTTTAATTTAGAGCCAAAATTAGTGGAAGTCGAGGATCTTGAACCTTTGAGGTATTTATATTTCAACGTAAAGGACATTTCCCTACGTCATAAATTACTCTTAGTCTTACGAGATATCTATAACTCTCAGCTTAATGAATTTTTTCAAAAGGCCTATAAGAAAGAGCGAGATTTAGAAATGAAATTAATAGCTGTACGTGGCTTAGTGAAATACGTTGAAGAACATGAAATAAGTAAAACTATGAATCATTTCATGAAAATCTTGATAAAGAGACCTGAACACACCCCCTACAATTATAAGGAATACGAATATTTGCGTTCACCAAGTGGATTACCTTATCTAATTAAGGAATACAATTATAACTGCTTTCATCAAGTATTGGAGCAAGTAGAAAAACAATATGGAGCTATGCCCTTCCAATTCAAGAATCATTATACGTATGATGAAAATGATAATATAGTCGAACTACGAAGTCCTGATGAAACTGATCAAATGATTGAAGATTTCTTTAAGATAAATTAAATACTAAAAGATGTTAGATTAATGCTCTAACGTCTTTTCCTACCTATAACGTGGATTATGTAAACCAATGGTTTACAGCCTACTACTAAGCGTTTGTGGAAGTTTTTACATATTTGTTATAAAGTGGGCGTAAGAGGTGGTTAAGTTGAACTTAGGAGAACAATTGCAAAGACTAAGGGAAGAAAAAAATCTTTCTAGGGAAGAATTGGCCCAAGAAATGAATGTATCTAGGCAAGCTGTATATAAGTGGGAAAATAATAAAGGGTATCCCGATATTGAAAATCTTATTAAGCTAAGTGATTTATATAATGTGACGTTAGATGAACTAATTAAAGGTGATCATTCTTTTCAGAAAAAAATAGTAATAGATCAAAAAAAGAATAAAATTGAGGATTTATCAGACCCTGGTTTTATGATTGGAATCATTCTTGTATTTGTAGGATTATTTTTAGATTTAGGTGCATTTTCAGCTGGTGTTACAATACTAGGATTCTTAACGATGTTTTTTTATGATGATTTAAAGAAAACGTTTTGGACTATAAAAAAGGATTTTAAAGAAGAAAGGTAAGTAAAACAGGCTTTAAGAGAACTTGAAGCCTGTTTTTGTGCCTAGAAAAGGTTTTATGTAAACTGATTTTTTATATGGTATGCACTCTATTTTATGGGTGATTGAAGGTTTTAAGAGGACATAATTACAAGCATAGAGAAGTTTGGTAGTAAGTCACTATGTTGGAGGTTTTTTTATGATTAAAGACCCTTGGTTTACAATTCAAAAAATTGATGACAAGACTTATGCTATTAGTGAATATGGACATTGGGAAAAAGTCCATTCTTTTTTGCTTATTGGAGAAGAGAAGGCTGCACTTGTAGATACAGGTCTTGGAATTGATAGTATAAAGAGAATTACAGATAAACTAACCCATCTACCAATCGAGGTTATTACTACTCATGTTCATGTCGACCATATTGGGAGTCATGGAGAATTTGATAAAATTTACGTTCATGAAGGAGATAAAGATTGGTTAATTAATGGTATTCAAGGGTTGCCTATAGAGCAGATAAGAAAAGACATTAATCGAGATATTACACTTCCCACACCTCAAACATTTAATCCTGAAACATATAAACCTTTTCAAGGAGTTCCAACTGGATTATTAAAAGATCAAGATGTTATTGATTTAGGGAATCGAAAGTTGATTATTCATCATACCCCAGGACACTCTCCAGGACATTTATCTATTTATGATGCTATAAATGGATATCTATTTACGGGGGACTTACTTTATGACCAAACCCCTATTTATGCATTTTATCCTTCAACGAGTCCTGGTGATTTAGTGAATTCATTAGAGAAAATAGCAAATATAAAAAATGTTAATCTTATTTTTGGTTCTCACAATACGCTGGGGCTTAAGCCGACGATTTTAGAAGAAGTAAAATTTGCAGTTAAATTTTTAAAGGAAAACGAACTTGTTACGTTTGGTACAGGGATACACGAGTTTAAAGGATTTAGTATACAGTTTTAATTAAAGGCACTTCATTTGAAGTGCCCTTTTTATTAGACAGCTCAAGTATATGACAAACTGTCCAATAAGATCTATTATTTTTTGTTCGTTTAAAAAGGTTTATTTTTATTCTTAAATAGACGTTTTATCGTTAACTTTATTATTGTCTAAAAAGGTGTACCTTTTGGTACGGTAAAAAAGTAAATTATATAATGACGAAAAATAATAAAAGGAGCCCCAAGTTATGCTTGAGGCTCCTTTTATTACTTCATTTAGATTATTAGATGAAATTAACCGCGAATTTGGCTAGCGATTTGGTTATCTGTATCTTCAAGAACATTTGCAGAATCGTCTAATTGCTTAGCGATTTTAGTAAGTAAGTTAGACATTTCTACGAAAGAAGGCTTTAATTCTTCGTATTGAGCTGCGAATGCTTCACTTGAAGCCCCTTCCCACATATCTTGAAGTTGGCTTTTCATTGTATCAAGGCGGCTTACTAACTCCTGAACTTGACCACTTTCATTATTATAACGACCTGCCATATCACGAAGTTCAGCTGGTGTTACGCGAATAATTCCTGACATATACATCTCTCCCTTGGTTTATGTATTCCTTACAATTTTAAGGAACAATGGATGGATGGTCAAAGTTTATGTATGAAAAATAGAAAAACAAGCATATATATCCATTTTTTGGTTCTGGTGCAAAGAGTTTAATGTTTATCAAAGAGCCCGAGAGTGTTTAATAGTGAAAAATAACCATTTCCTAAATGTGGATCTTTGATTCATTATACTTATGACTCTCCCATTATAAGTATGATAGTATCAAACATGTATCAAACATAGGTCATAACATAAGTAAAAGGGTGTGCGATGATGAAAAAACGTACGAAAATAATTAGTGCAGTCATTGCCGGAACTGCTATTTTAATAGGAGGAATATGGATGATAAACGAAAGTCGTTACCCAGATGTCCCTGCATTTGATGATCACTTTACACGTGAATTCTTGAACAAAGATAAAAAAGTGGACGATGGATTTTATGAGTTTAAGTCAAAGACAGGTCAGTATACCATGTGGTTTCCGGAGGAGTATCAGTTATTGCATGACAATGAACAGCAATATGTTAAAGATGGAGACTTTTATGAAAGATGGAAAGCTACATCAGCTAAGAAGCATAAAGAAGAAAGTCAACTAAACTATTTACAAGTAAAGTTATCAGAGAGTAACCCTGATGATGAATCTATTTACGTAGAGAGTTTATTTAAAGATGAGTTCGGAGTAAATAAACCTGAGAAGTTGGAAACAGCTAACACTCGTATATATTATGATACAGGTTATCTCTATTTTAAGGGGACAGAAGAACATGTTATCCATGATGAGAATAAACATGCTCCCAATACATACATAGCATACGTAGCAGATAAGCGTTCTAATAAAGTAATTGAATTGTGGTTTGATGATAGTCTAAATAACCAAGTTGGTAAGGAATCTGAGAAAAGAGAGTGGTTTGTAGAAATATTGAATAGTATTCATTTCAATGAGGGGAAAAAATATGAATGAGAAGCGCATTTTGGATGATAATTTAAGAAATAAAATAACTCAACTTGAATACAAAAACTTATCTGGTAAAGAAATAGAAATTAGAGAGATATACAAAAAAACTACAGGAAAAGAAATTCCTAATTTTGAAATTTACAGTAGCTCAGATATGGGAATTGGAAAAAAGTCCGGTTTTGACGGTGCTGCTATTCATTTTTATGATGAAAAACGAAATATTAATGAAGTCTATTATATTTTCAGAGGAACTGAGCCATCTAAAGATTTTGGAGATGTTGTTTATGATGCTCTAGGTGTTGGGGCTGGAAAAGACAATGCGCAAATTAATGATGCAGTAAAAATGTATAAAAAAGTGGAGGCTAATTTAAAAGGCTCAAATGTAAAAATAAAAAGGTATGGGGATGGGCATTCATTGGGAGGCCATCTTATAGTGACGTTGAGCTTGGTAACTAAGAATTTTGTAGATATAAGAGGCTTAAATGATGCACCAGTTAATGTAAAGCAACTAGTAGAGCTTGATCGTAGTTTTGCAAGGTACGTTGAGCATCAAGTAGGAGAGGAAAGTAATGTATCTTCAAAAAGGCTAATAAAACTAGCCAACACCTACTACGAAAAACAAAAATCTAAAATCAGTCATACTTGGGTAAAAGGTGAACCCATGCATGCACAATCTTTTCCTGGAAGCTGGTATGCAGGTAACAAAGTAACCATGCTTGGAGATCTAGATAAAGAAGAAATGATTAACATTGGGAAATATCCTTTTCAGAAAGAAGCAAAATGGAATCCAGTGTATATGATAGACCAATTTCGCTATAATCTTGGAGTAAAAACGATACTAGGTGGCTTAGGGTTTGCAAATGATCATGTAAAACAGGAAACGTTACTCGACCTTCCTAATAAGAGTGAGCAATACCTTGAGCATGTAAAAAAGTATCCTTTTCTTCATTTAGGTGAGATTAAAGTTGGAGTTGCTTTAGGCGCAGCGGGCGGAGTTAATTTACTAACTAGTCCCGGGGGTCTCTCACAGGTTTTTAAAGGAATATCTCAAAAAGACCAAGCAAAACTCCACGGAATTAACTACGTTGTAAAATACACGGAAGCTAATGAAATGAAGACGTATTATCAAATTTTTGATTCAGGGTCTCAGGAAGAGATTTTGCTAGATTATGAGGAAATGAAGAAATTTGTGTATTACTGTGCAAACGCCATTAAAGAAAAAGAGACAAATTTGAAGGCGTTAAAGCAGTATCTTCATCAGGAGATTGACGAAGTTTTTGAGGCTGAGAAGAAAAAGCTAAAAACAAAAATGTCTAGAGAAGAAGCTTCTCCTCAGGCATTTATGGAAAAAGCCGATAAAGATGGAGCTACACTGGCTTGGTTTGGACAAAAGCGTGTAGCTGAAAAAGTGACGTTTGACAAAACGTTTGACCCTCTAGATGATAGCGTATTTACCCCTATTGAAGAGATTATTTCTTCTATTCAAGAGGAGATTACATATTTCCAAACATTCCTTGAAACATTCTTTCAAAATTTTGAGAAGATGATGGAAGCTGACGAATCTGTGGCCTCAGATATTAAGAGTATGAAAGAAGTAGTAGGGGGAATTTAATTGTTTGATTTGGACTTTACGAGAACAGGTACGACGAACGGAAAGTACACGTTCGAATTTGATAGTGACGGCTTTAAAGATGAACAAGCGAAACGCATTAAAGAATTAATAAAAAAAGATAAAGAAGTAAATCAAAAACTTTGGCACGTCAAAACCTATTTAGAGCATCAAACAGGTGAGTTTGCGGATGCGGTTAAAAGTAAGTTAGAATCAGCAGAACGAGGTTATACGATAAGAGCCCAGCAGTATGATACTGGGGCGTTTCAACATATTATGAGCCTTGTTTATTCGATTAAAGACATGCATAAAAGAGAGTACGAAATTCAGTACAAAGAATCTATGGATGACAACGAACTAAAATAGCAATTCAAACCTTCAGGTATGTGAACGCAAGCTTTTTTATTTTCTCTCTTTTTCCTGGGTCGTTGCTGTTGATGTGCTATAAAAAGTGGACAAGTGGATACGTTAAGAGATTTACTTGAGAAAGAACCAGAAATGTTAACATGGATAACACCCTTTGGTACATGGTTACATGTAGCAGCTTATGGGAATTTAGATATTGCCGAATACCTCATTAACCAGAATGTTGAGATAGATACGAGTGAACCAGATAGAAATCCTCTGTTTGCTGCAATATATGGTGGTCATTTTGAGATTGTTAAATTGTTAATTGAGAATAATATAGATATATCTATATTATTCTCTGGTGATAACATGAAAGATACGGATGCTTATGCATTTGCTATTGAAAGAGGACAGACAGAAATTGCTGAATATTTAATGATTATATACATTGCTCGCAAGATGGAAAGAGAAAAAGTCTTTATAATATTCGATGGATTAATTATGAATTTATGAATATGGATCCTATACAACTAAAAGAGCTTCACCTTGTTTTGCCTGTTGCTTCTTCTCCCCTTCTACCATCGTAGTATAAAAAAAGAGGACTTTTCATTTCTTCTTTCGCCTTCAAATTTTTGCTTTTTTTAATGTTCCATTTCCCGTATTGTACTCCGTTTTTTTAGAATGTGCTCCACTATTCCGTGCTAAAAGTCCCGAAAATCCATTTTATGATTTCCCTCCTTTTTCCCTTTGTTATCGTCATTTTTCTTTCTCAGTACCTTCCCTCTCTTTAAGCCAACCTTTTAAAATTCCCTAATGAGAAATCTTTTTTCCTTCACTAATTTATCAAATTTTTTAACGGCTTTTAACCGTAATTTAATCAATATTTCAAATGTTGATGTCTACTTTATCCGGCCTCTGTTTTGTAGTAATGCCCATTTCACCTAAAAAAGAGAAGAGCATAAGGGGTTTTTGCCCCCACCATAGGTGTGGGGCTAGGCAGAGCCTAGCAAAACCGTGGGTACAAAGAAAATCGCTAAATGTCCCCTTTGCGTCCCCTTTTTTTGGTGTACGTCCCTTTTACGTCCCCTTTTAAAATCCCAATGTCCCCTTTATGTCCCCCTGTTTTGGAGCCATGTCCCCTTTGCGTCCCCCTGTTTTTTTCACTTCATGGCTAAATCTTGTTGCTTTTCATTCAATTTTTGGAGCTTTTCTTGTAAACTTTTTTGTTCATCTTTATAGAGCTGAATGCTTGCATCACTCGACTGAATGGCATCCTTTTTCATCGCAATTTTTGATTCCGTATCAGCTTTTTCCTCATTCACTTGGTACTTCATATCACGTTGTAACTCGTTCATTTCTTGTTGCGTTTGGCGTTTATGTTTGGCTTCTACCGTGATTGCTTTTTCATAGTTTTTCATTTTCTTTTTGACAAACTGTTTCTCTAAACCATTGACCAAAAGCGCATATTCCTGTTTGTTTTTTGTTTCTTTCCCTTCTTCACTTTTCGTTTTTCGTTGGTCAGAATAGAGCGTCGTAATTAACCCATGAGCATCTATTTCTTCTGTTGAATCTGTTTCTGAATCACTCGTTACATCATCCACGTTTATCGTTTCTTTTTCTTCATTTTCTTGATATAGATCAAAGGCAAGTGCTTCCCAATGTGGAGATAGATTGCTGATTCTTACCACATAATAGCCATCATCTTCATACAATAAATGAACAGGTAATTTGATGTTTGGATTCGCTTTTTCTTGTGCAACAAAGCTTACTTCTTCTTCATCCGTTTGATCCATTTTGATGACCATATCCAGTGAGGCATTAGCCGGATGATACACACGATTCTCAATAGTTACGGTTCCTGTTATGTTAGAAGAAATGGCATCATAGGTTTTCGTATGATACAAAGGATCTTCTGTTTTTAAATAGAATTTCGATGTCAGTAAGGATAAAAAACCGATAAAGAAAAAGATCAACATGGCTGTATACTTCCATGACCGATTGCGATTTAAATTAAATCGATAATCTTCAAATTGCTTCTTAAATGCCATCTGCTCCACCTCATTTCATGATTTCTGTTTTCAATTCTTCGATACTATAAACCACCCATTTATTCTCTTCTTTTCGTAGAGAAACTTTAATAATGTCATGCGTTTGATCGTCGACATTCTCATCTTTTATGACAAGATGATTCGTAAATTCAGCAATGACTTCGACCTCTTCTTGCCCTCCATCATATTGTTGTACATAAAGCTGTACATCGTTTGGAATTGAAGTGTAACTGTCTCCATATACAAACTTTTCAGAAGGATAAAATTGCTCATAAAGTTCTTTGTCCATGATTGATTTTGCGATCTTTTTTCGTTCCTCAAATCCATCTTTTTCACGATGATAAGACACATCGATGAATTGATTCACCGTATTCAAGTAATCTCGTTTTTGTTGTTCTTGGGCAGAAGGACGAACTTCACTTAGTTGTTTTTTTAACTCTTTATTTTCTTCTTGTAAGCTTTCATTCGTGACTTGAATTTGTTTCGAAGCTGTTGTGTTGGAGATATTGTGGTTCAGGTAAATGTTGAAAATGGTTACGCCTGCCACCACAACGGCAAGCGCTCCAAATAGTAGTGCTGCTTTATTTTTCATCGCCTTTTCTCCTTTTAGAATCGTTTTACTCTTCCATTAAATCGTTCACCAAAATACGTTCCTTTTGCCATACTTGCGATGGCTACACCTGTTTTTCCTTGGCAGCCTAAAAACTGATTATTGCCGACGTATATCCCAACGTGTCCGTCTATTTTATAGGTATCAAAAAACACTACATCCCCAGGCTTCATGTCTTTTGGATTGATTGCTTGCCCTTGTGTTTTGAGTGTATCGGTTGTTACTCCTGACATTGGACCGACATTCACTCCTACTTGCTCGAATGCCCATCTGACAAAACTTGAACAATCGAAACGTCCTGCGTTAATATCAGATTGAGAGCGTCCACCACCAAAGACGTATCGTGTTTTACCAATCAACGTTTTGCCTGCGTCAATCACTTTCACACCCGATTTCCCACCACTTCCTCCACTCGCAGGAGCTGCCGGTTTCCCATCAGCTGTGATTGTTCCTGTGTAATACTTTAAAACCGCGTTAACGTACAAGTAGAGTAAGCATCCAACGCCTTTCTACATTTCTGTAGTAGGTTTTCGAATGCTCCTCACCGAACCGGACTTACATCTCTCGATGTATCCGGCTCTCCATCTGTCACCTGCTAGACTTCACCTTTATGCCTTTTAATATGGCATTCTTTACATAACGCAATAGTCTTGCGATTCCTCGCGACCATTCGTTTTTCTAAAGAAGACTTGTTCGGCTTATTCCTTATATCTTTTAATCTTTTAACGTGA
>NZ_LWBK01000061.1:0-8600 GCF_001614195.1 Bacillus sp. VT 712
AGTGCCTGTAAACAGTTGTTCGAGAAACCCCTAACTTTTCAGCTATCTTTGTCTGACTAAATCCTTGCTTTAATAATTGCTTTATCTCCATGTACATTTCCCACTTATCCACCTTCGCTAACCTCCACTGCAAGTATGAACTATGATCATTTTACAGTGATAGGTTGATATTTTTTGCTGGTATATTTGGGTAAATAAGCGTTTCATCTTATCAAGCAAAAACTGTACACTTTATTCTAGCAGTCACAGCATTCCAGGTGCTACACATATTCAAATGGATGAGATATCACGCGACCGAATTTTAGCGCAAATTGACCGTGAAAACTTCAATTCGCTGAAGTACCTGAGAGAAGAGTACAACGAATTTAAAAAATTAAATCAAGGCATAATTCCGTATTACCTGATGGACTATTTAAAGTTTGATGGAGCGCCTGACCCAGTGAAGTTTATCAATAAAGAAAAGTCATATCTTCAGTTTGTAGCGAAAACCGAAAAAGACAACCAGCTGAAAACTCTGTTACTTCATGAAGACTTTGAAAGTGCCTTTAAGGAGTTGTCTAGTAAGCTACCAATCAAGCGCGTGTACGAGTTTGTGATTTTAAAATATTTACTAAGTCATGACAAAGTTTCGCTGAAGCAAGCCAATCAAGAAATCTTGAAATACGTAGAGGATGTGGAAGAAGATACGGTAAGGCACGCGTTTGAAGTATTAAATCAAGCGTACTATGATAGTGGACAGCTTCGTTCTAAGTTAAAGCTAATTGATTTTAACGGAGAAGAAGCGGTGAAAACGGAGCGCTTTGCGAATGTTTTACATAACGACCAGTTTAAGCCGTTTATTAAAGATGCGATTGATTACGGCATTTTCCGCTACGAGAAAGAGTTTGGTAAACGAGATTACGGCGTACCGCACTTAAAGCTGTATGAACAGTACACAATGATGGACCCAGCGCTACTATCTAACTACCGGAAAACGCACAGCTCGTTTCGTGGTTCTGGCTTATTGACAAATGATAAAGAGTTTTTCTTATTTATTGATCTTCATAAGGAAGAAGATATTAAAGAAAGCATTAACTATCAGGATAAGTTCATCGATAAGCGCACGTTCCACTGGCAAACGCCAAACAGTACGACCCAAAAGTCTGAGCGAGGAAAGAATATTATATTTAACAAAGACAGAGGTATTCACCTGCATCTATTTGTACGAAAATATCGTGAGATGGATGGTAAGACTGAACCGTTTATTTATATCGGTAAAGGAAATACGGTTGAGTACCACGGGGAAAAGCCGATTACGGTAATCTTAGAATTAGAAAATGAAATTCCAGCGTTTCTGTATACGGAGTTTACGGAAAGAGTATAGCCTTCTCATCGCGAGAAGGCTATTTCTTTTCTACTAATAGTTCAACCGCCGGAACGTCCGCCGGTGCCCAGACAAGTGAATCTAGATTTTCTTTGTTTAACCAAACAAGCTTGGCATGCTCAGTGGGCTGCGGTGTACCTTCAACAATTTCAGCTTTAATCGCAATGAGCTCAATAATAAACGTATCGTATTCATGGGTGTGTTCGTTATGTAGCTCCGTTGCTTTGATTTTACAGTGAAGCTCTTCTTCGATTTCTCTCACAATCGCAGAGTAAATATCTTCGCCTTCTTCTACTTTCCCACCAGGAAATTCCCACATGTTCGGTAGAGACATGTCGTTTGAACGGAGGGCACAGAGGACTTCGTTTTGATCATTTTCAATAACGGCGGCAACGACCTTTATTTTTTTCTTCACGGTTCATTCTCCTTACAGCTGTTTTGTTTCATCATAACATAGGAGAGTGGGAGATTATAAGATCGGAATTGAGAGGTGGGTTTCATTTACTCGTTCTTACATTAACAACAAGCCACACACCTTGAATCACAAGCGGAATGACAAAGGCAAGCACTAACACAATAAAGGATAATAGTTTAATTTCAGGGGTTTGAATGGCACCCGCTCCGTCCACTTTTCGCGTCCATACCATAATAGTGCCTAAAACAAATAGCATGGCCCAAAAACAGTTCGTAATCCACCAGGAGATCCATCGTTTTTTCATGAAATCGCTCCTTTCATCTTTGGCATAAAGCAAATTTACTTTTAAGTTTTTCCTTTATTATACAGGAATTGTTATCCAATAATTAACAAAAAACAGTTTTTCTATATTTTATTTATGATTTTGCTAGAGAGGTTATAAATGGATTTATAAGATAAGTGCTTTGAAAAATGAAGTGTTGTACAGTGTTAGCTAAGTGAAATGAAAATAAAAATTGTAAAAATTTATAAAATTTGATATGTTTAAAGTGAAAATAATATCGATGTAGAAACAGGTGTAGGTGAAAGGTGTCTTTCATCTGCTTAAAAGGGAAGTTCGGTTGGAATCCGACGCTGTCCCGCAACTGTATTTGGGAGCGATTCGAAAAAGCCACTGTTTTCATGGAAATGAAGATGGGAAGGTTCGAAGAGCGATGATCATAAGCCAGGAGACCTGCCTGTTTTAGCATGCATCAATACCTACGCGGATAGGGGGTGTTAAGTGCGAAGTGACAAACATGTTTTAAAAATGATTTAAAAACATGTTTATTTGAGTATTGTCTCGCGGCTTAACAACTTCTTTGGGAAGTTGTTTTTTTATTGCTTTTTTAGCGGGTACGCGTGATGGAGGTGAGCAGCTGTGGACGGATCAGTTGAGTATTTTGTGAATTACTTCAAAGCGAGCATTATGAATAACGTAGTGGCAGAGAACCCTTGTACACTTTCAGACTATTATCAGGAGTTAAGAGATTTTGTGGTAGACAAGAGGGGGGATGCTGAAAAGAAGGCTCTTTTTTTACACAATATTGAAAAGGCTTACAAAACAGTAGGTGAAGAGATATTTGGAATGGAGGAAAAGAGATATGGAGACTGAAGCGAGGTTTTTTCCGGGACTTGAAGGCGTTGTGGCTGCTGAAACAAAGATTTCATTTCTTGATACCCAACAGGGGAAAATTATTATTCAAGGGTATGACCTGATTGAGCTATCAAAATCAAAGAGCTACCTCGATATGATCTACCTTTTACTAGAAGAAAGGCTGCCGAATATTAACGAGAAGGAACTAGTTGAAGAAATGTTAAAAGGGGAGTACGGGATTCCAGATGAACTGTTGGATGTCTTTTGCTTACTCCCTAATGGCACGCATCCAATGGATGGCTTGCGAACAGGAATTTCATTTCTTTCAGGCTTTGATAAAAGTCTTGATAATCGTTCTCTATCGGCAAATAAAAGCCGTGCTTACAAGCTGTTAGGCAAAGTGCCTGCGATTGTGGCGAACAGCTACCGTTTAATCGAAAAGAAAGAGCCGATTCGTCCGCTTAAAGAGTTATCGTATAGCGCAAATTTCTTTTACATGATTACGGGGAAGAAGCCATCATCTCTGGAAGAGCAAATCTTTGATCGTTCACTTGTTTTATATAGTGAGCATGAGATGCCAAACTCCACGTTTACAGCGAGAGTCATTTCTTCTACTCAGTCTGATTTATACGGTGCATTGACAGGAGCGGTTGCTTCTTTAAAAGGAAACCTGCATGGAGGAGCTAACGAAGCGGTAATGGAACTGCTTTTAGAAGCTGGTACTGTAGATAAATTTGAAGAGCTGCTGATCGCTAAGCTTTATAAAAAAGAGCGTATCATGGGATTTGGCCATCGCGTGTATATGAACAAAATTGATCCGCGGGCTTTAATGATGAAAGAGTCGCTCAAACAGCTATGCGACCTGCAAGGAGATAATCGTCTTTATCGCATGTGCGAAGCGGGCGAAGAGCTTATGAAGCGTGAAAAAGGTCTTTATCCGAACTTGGATTACTACGCAGCACCTGTCTATTGGATGCTTGGTATTCCTATTTCACTTTATACACCGATCTTTTTCAGTGCTAGAACGGTAGGGTTGTGTGCGCATGTTATTGAGCAACATGAACATAATCGACTTTTTAGACCGCGCGTACATTATGTAGGCGAGCGCCGCTTTTAACAATTTGGGGTTGTTCACGGCCACTCACCGAATGGATATTTTGGCGAATACCCATTTCTATCATAAATAAATTTGAGGAGAAAGGAAAGATGCACATGTTGAAAACGAATGAGCAAGTCAAAACGGATGTTTTATTAGAGGAAATCGCAGATTACGTTCTTCATAAAGAGATTAAGAGTTTAGAAGCGTTCCAAACCGCTCGTTATGTCCTGCTTGATACGATTGGATGCGGGATGCTGGCGCTTAGTTATCCAGAGTGCACAAAGCTCCTCGGCCCCATTGTTCCAGGAACAGTTGTACCAAATGGCAGTCGGGTGCCGGGAACGTCATTTGAGTTAGATCCAATTCGAGCTGCGTTCAACATTGGTTGCATCATCCGCTGGCTGGATTACAACGATACGTGGCTAGCGGCAGAATGGGGACATCCTTCTGATAATCTTGGAGGTATTTTAGCGACAGCTGACTACATTAGCCGCGTACGCGTAGCAGAAGGGAAAGAGCCGCTGGCCGTTCGTGATGTGCTTGAAATGATGATTAAAGCGCACGAAATTCAAGGCGTGCTGGCGTTAGAGAACAGCTTAAACCGAGTTGGATTAGATCACGTGATGTTTGTGAAGATTGCCACGACTGCAGTTGTTACCAAAATGCTTGGAGGAACGCGTGAAGAAATTATTAACGCTTTGTCCAATGCGTGGATTGATACGGTAAGCTTACGTACCTACAGACATGCGCCGAATACCGGTTCTAGAAAGTCTTGGGCTGCCGGCGATGCGACAAGCAGAGGCGTACAGCTTGCTATGATGGCAGTAAAAGGAGAAATGGGCTATCCCACTGCGTTGTCTGCACCTAATTGGGGGTTCCAGGACGTATTATTTAACAAAAAACAGGTAACGCTTGGTCGTCCGCTTGATTCCTATGTTATGGAGCATGTGCTATTTAAAGTGTCTTATCCAGCGGAGTTTCATGCTCAAACGGCCGCGGAGTGTGCGGTTAAACTGCATCGAGAAGTCGTGAATCGATTAGACGATATTGCTTCGATTACAATTACAACGCATGAGTCTGCGATTCGCATTATTGATAAAGAGGGGCCACTTCATAATCCGGCCGATCGAGATCATTGTTTGCAGTATATTACGGCGATTGGTCTCCTTAAAGGAACAATTGTTGCCGATCATTATGAAAACGAAGTCGCATCTGATTCTCGAATTGACGAGCTGCGCAGCAAGATGAAGGTTGTTGAAAATAAGCAGTATAGCGAAGACTACCTGGATCCGAAAAAGAGATCGATTGCAAATGCCGTGCAGATTCATTTTAAAGATGGTACACAAACAGAGGAAGTAGAGTGTGAATATCCGTTAGGGCACCGTTTTAGAAGAGATGAAGCCATTCCAAAGGTTAAAGAAAAATTCTCAACTAATATCAAAACGCGTTTTCCTCTCAAACAGCAAAAGCAAATTGAAGCAGTTTGTTATAACCAAGAGGAGCTTGAAAGCATGAGCGTAAACGAGTTTGTTCAATTGTTTTTGATCTAAATAAGGAGGGTCTTACATGACGTGGATTGTCAATCAGCCGTTATCTCAACAGGAGCTAGCTGCTAAATTTCAACGGCTTATGGATGCGCAAGAAATCCTTCAACTTCCAGGTGCACATGATGCTATGGCCGCACTGGTGGCTAAGCAAGCTGGCTTTTCAGCACTTTACCTATCAGGTGCTGCTTATACGGCAAGTCGGGGACTACCAGATTTAGGAATTGTAACATCTACAGAGCTAGCCGATCGGGCGAAAGACGTGATACGAGCTACAAACTTACCTGTGCTGGTTGATATTGATACTGGTTTTGGTGGCGTGTTAAACGCTGCTCGTACTGCTAGAGAAATGGTTGAAGCCAGCGTAGCAGCCGTTCAGATTGAAGATCAGCAGCTTCCAAAAAAATGCGGTCATCTCAATGGAAAACAGCTTGTAACAATAGAAGAAATGGCACAAAAGATCAGAGTAATTAAAGAAGTCGCTCCTTCTTTAGTTGTTGTGGCTCGGACGGATGCTCGCAGTAGCGAAGGCCTGGAGGAAGCTGTCAAACGAGCAGCTGCATATGTAGAAGCAGGAGCAGATGCTATTTTCCCTGAAGCGCTCGGCTCTGAAGAAGAGTTTCGGACATTCAAAAGTCAAATTCAAGCGCCTCTTTTAGCTAACATGACGGAGTTTGGAAAAACACCGTACTATACAGCAACAGAATTTAGCAATATGGGCTTTCAGATGGTCATTTATCCCGTCTCGTCGCTTCGCGTAGCAGCAAAAGCGTACGAAAGGATATTTGATTTAATCAAGGCGACAGGTACCCAAAAAGAAGCAATAAGAGATATGCAGACAAGAAGTGAGCTATACGACCTCATTTCGTACTATGATTTTGAGCATTTGGACAAGAACTTGGCTCAAACCATTCTTACGGAAAAGCATAAGTCATAGGTACATGAAGGTAGTAAGTTCTTACAGATATCAGGGTCTGTAATTAAGAAAGGTTTGTTGGGACAACCTCTTACAGAAGATTTTAAGCTTGAAGATTATACGGGTGAAACGGTTGTACCAAAAGGTCAGCTGTTTGTCATGGGTTATAACCGTCGCAACAGCCTAGACAGCAGGTCCCCGATGCTTGGCACCGTTCCATACAATCAAGTGGTTGGAAAAGCAGAGCTTGCATACTGGCCTTTAGAGAAGCTGGAGGTTATCGGTTCTGATCTGAAAGAGTAGATAACAATTGTTTAACTAATGAAAAGATCCCTCATAAAGAGGGGTCTTTTCATTTCTCTAAGGTATGCAGCTTGCTTATAAGTGCGAATTGATAGCATTTCGCAATTCACTATATTTATTTTTGCTAACTCGAATTTCAGCATTCACATTTTCAAGCTCGATTAAATAGGAGCGCATATATTCATCAGGCTTAATTTCAGCTACTTTTGATAAAGGAATTAAGAATGATTGGTGCGGTCTGAAAAAATGATGTTTGCTTAGCATTTTTTCTAGCTCGTTCAGTGTATTGCTGCATTCAATTTCTTTGTTATCCTTTACGCTAATAATACATTTTCGGCCTCGTTTTTCAACGAAATTAATTTCATTGATTGTAATAAAGTGAATGGAGCTTTTGTCTCTTACCGTAATTTTCTTTGTCGCTTGTTCTTGTGTGCGATCAAAATTAAGTTCTTGAGAAACGGTTCTGTTTGAGCGCTGGTTACGAAACTGAACCAACGCTTTTTCAAGTCGTAAGGGGCTTACAGGCTTTAATAAAAAGTCGATAGGATATAATTCATACCCATGTAGAGCATAGTCAGAGTGACCCGTTACAAAAATCAATAAAATATCAGGAAATTGCTGTTTAATGGTCTCGGCCAACTTTAAACCATTGATGTGAGGCATGTCTATATCTAAGAAAACCAAATCAATCGCTGATGTTTGTATAAATGCTAGTGCGTCTCTGGGATCTGAATAACTATAAATGTTTTCAATAAATGGATATTGCGTTAATAAATTTTTTAACATATCCGTGCAATGGACCTGATCATCTACGGTTAAAACATTATATTTATCCATCCGTCTCTCTCCTTTAAATCGCTTTGTTCTTTTTCATGGCTGGAAGCCTAGCAATAAAAGCCGTAGTGTTACTAGTTGTTTCTAAGTAAATCATGCCTTCATACTTCTCGATAATCCGCTTAGTAGCAATTAAACCAATACCTTCATGATTATTTGATTTAGTTGTAAACTGATTATTAAATAGTTTTGAAGCAATGTGAGAGTCTATTTCTCCACTATTTGTTACTGTAAATATGTATTCGTTGGATAAATGCTCAAGCTCAATTAAGACTTCAATCCAGCTATCTTGTGTTTTATCGTGCGTTAGAGCATCCATCGCATTTGAAATTAAATTCCCTAGTACGCGATTAATATCGGTTACTTTGCAAGGAATGTGGGCTAAATTATCTTTTGCAATTACGGACATCTGAATATTTTTGGTATATGCTTGCTGTTTTAAAGTTAACAGTAAAGCCGAAACGGCTGGATGATGAATAGGAATGACTTCATTTATTTTTCTCACATCTTCAATGACTTCCTCTATATATTCTTCAGTATCCTGAAACTTTTGCTGGGCGATTAATCCGTATAGTGTATGAAGGTGATGAATAAAATCATGCCGCTGAGATTTGATAACTTGAAAGTACCGCTTAATTTCCACTTCATGCTGTTTTTCTAACAGCTTCTCTAATCGTTCAGATTCATGCTTGAGCATAATTTGTGAAAAGAATAGTAGATAAATGATAGATACAACTGTAATCCTGAATTATTCATAGCTAACTAAAATCATTTCGTTTTTCAACTTTTGATCACGATGGTTTAAATTTTCGTGAATTTCAAATGGATGAATAGGTGAAGGAGTCTGGTTGATGCTTAAAAAATGGGGATTCACCTGTTTTTGGGCAGACTGATCCCTTGGTGCGGGTTCGATTTTTTAAAAAGGTGATTTAGTTGAGGGAAAGCTGCTGTACCTGGGTCAGTACGTCCGAAAAGAAGTGCGCATAGACGA
>NZ_LWBK01000062.1:0-8185 GCF_001614195.1 Bacillus sp. VT 712
AGGCACACAGATGCCCAGAGACATGGGAGGGTACGTCATCATAAGTTACGCAGAGATCCATTGTGCATCACATAATTCTCTGACACTACTTACCACTATTAACCAGTAGTGACCGCGTAGCGTACCCATATAATGGAATAGTTTCTCATAATATAAAAATATTGTTAGGAAGCGTGTCGAAAAATATTTTTTTGACACCCCACCAACGGCTCAAACCGTTGATAAATCAACATTTATAGAGGGAGGTTTATAGCATGCATCCATCCATGTTTCCATATAATCACCAGCCCCCACCATCACGTGAAGGAAATGAGCGTGAGCTAAAAGTGATAGGAGAAGGCCATATTACGGCTGTTCCAGATGGCATTTCCATTATTATCGGTGTTCGTACAGAAAACCTAAGCGTACAGCAAGCATTAAAAGAAAACACTACCGTTTCCAATACAATGATTGATGGCTTTCAAAATGCCGGAATTGAACAAAGTGATATTGAGACCGCATCGTTTACTATTAACCCAAAATATGACTACACTGATGGCAAAACGACATTAGTTGGATACGAAGTACAGCATTTATTTGAAGTTCATGTTGCAGATATTAAACAAGCTGGTGAAGTGTACGCTATCTCTGTTGCAAGCGGTGGAAACGTAGCAGAAGATATTCGTTTTTTTGTGAAAGATCCGACACCCTATGAAAAGCAAGCACTTTCTCAAGCCGTTCAGCACGCTGGAGAGAAAGCAACGGCTATTGCAGACACCCTAGGCGTTGTCTTAAACCCTATTCCGCTGGAAGTCACTGAACGGACTCAGCAGCCCCCTGGTGGCTATGTAGTGGCAGCTAAGACACTTGGGTCTGCTCCACCGATTCAAACGCAGTCTCTGACAGTTGTATCAGCTGTAGAAGTGACATACAGGTACTAGAGTATGTGTGCTAAACTAATACGTATATTAATAAAAGGAGTTTATGCATCGTGATATCAGATGAACAATTGTTTAGCGCCTATCAAAAACTTTGGGTAAATCGCTCTTTTTCCAACCAAGATAATCTTTCCGTTAAAGAAAAGTTATCCTATGCTATTCAAAAGGATTTACGTGATGAAATGACGCATCCTCGCGTTCGTAAATCTCCTGAGGTAAAATATGAACTGGCCGTTCAGCGGATTAACAATAGCAGTCTTGCTCATAGCGAACAGCTGGCTTTAATCGACCTGTATACAAAACTACTCAGAAATTGCTAAAAAAGAGGTTGTTTCTATTTAAATCTAGAAACAACCTCTTTTCTTCTATTATTATTTAGTTACGGCTTTTTCTTGAAAAGAAATTAGAGCATTATTAAAATCTTCTTTTAAATCCTCATACTCTTCCAGTCCAACTGATAAGCGTAACAGCGATTCTGTAATGCCTTTTTCCTCTCTCACTTCTTTTGGAATACTAGCGTGAGACATTGTTGCTGGGTGTGTTAAGATGGATTCAACTGCGCCTAAACTTACACCAATCGAAGATAAGCGCACGTTTTTTAATATATGCTGTGCGAGTTCATCATTGTTTAATTTAAACGAAATAATTGCTCCGTATCCGTTTGCCTGCTCAGTAATCAATTCATAATCAGGATGTGTCTTCAGTCCTGGGTAATAAACCGCTTCGACGTCACGTTGCTCTTCAAACCATTTCGCTAGCTCTAAAGCCGTTTGTTGTTGCTGATCTAACCTTACTTTTAATGTTTTAATGCCTCGTAGAAATAAGAAGCAATCCTGTGGCCCTAAAATAGCTCCAAATGCGTTTTGAACAAACTTTACTTCATCAGCAAGCTTTTCATCACTTACAACAACCAATCCACCAATTACATCGCTATGGCCACTAATATACTTTGTCGCACTATGAATGACGATATTTGCCCCTAAATTAATTGGTTGCTGCAAGTAAGGTGTCATAAACGTATTATCAACGATTGTTAACAGGTCATAGCGTTTAGCTAACGCTGCAACGCTTTTAATATCCGTTACCTGTAAGAATGGATTTGATGGGCTTTCAATGTAAATCGCTTTTGTTTGGCTCGAAATGACTTCCTCTACTTCATCTACATTTGTCATGTTGACAAATGTAGTTTTAATACCAAACTTTGAAAATAATCTTGTTAATACGCGATATGTGCCACCATAGATATCGTTTGAAACGATAATTTCATCGCCTGCTTCAAATAAACAAAGAACAGATGATACAGCGGCCATTCCTGATGAAAAAGCAAACCCAGCAGCTCCATTTTCAAGCTGTGCAATCGTATTTTCTAAAGCTTCTCGTGTTGGATTACCTGAACGCGAATAGTCATAGCGCCCACCGTTTGTTTCGTCTTCTAGATTGAAAGTAGACACTTGATAAATGGGAACATTTACCGCTCCAAAATGTCCATCAATACCTGTTTTTGCATGAATTAAATTTGTACCAAATGAGTGTTTATTTGTTGTATGCATCAAATGCCTCCTTTAAGTCTTGAATTAAATCCTCTGCATGTTCAATCCCAACAGATAAGCGTAATAAGCAATTCGTTACGCCAACTCGATTTCGTATTTCTTCTGGAATATCTGCGTGAGTCTGACGAGCTGGGAACGTCATTAAGCTCTCCACACCACCTAGACTTTCAGCAAAGGTAATCACCTTTATATTCTCAAGTAAGACTGGCACAATTTGCGGGTCCGTTACAGCGAAGGAAATCATTCCGCCAAAGCCTCCTGCTTGTTGCTTCATTACGTGATAGCCTGGATGAGATTCAAGACCTGGATAGTACACTTTCTCAACCAGCTCATGTGAAGTCAGCCAATTCGCAATTTTCAGCGCATTTTCATTGTGTTTCTCCATGCGCAAAGCAAGCGTTTTAATACCTCGCAGCAACAACCAGCTATCTTGCGGACCTAAAATTGCACCTGCTGCATTTTGATAAAAGCGAATTTTTTCACCTAGCTCACGACATCGTGCAACGACTAACCCGGCTACTACGTCATTGTGACCACCAATGTATTTACTAGCGCTATGAATAACGATATCCGCTCCAAGAGAAAGAGGTCTTTGATAATAAGGTGACATAAACGTATTATCCACAATTGTTAACAAGTTACTTTCTTTAGCAAGTTCAATTATTCCTTTTAAATCCGTTACGTGCATCATTGGATTTGTCGGTGTTTCAATAAATAACGCTTTCGTATTCTGCTTTAATACTGCTTTAACTTGGTCTAAATGAGCTGTATTTACATACGTTACTTCTACACCTTGTTCTGCAAAAATATCATTTAAAACTCTGTATGTACCACCGTATAAATCTTCAGAGACGATTAAATGATCACCGTTTTTAAACAAAGCAAGTACAGCCATAACTCCTGCCATTCCCGAAGCAAATGCCGCTCCAACTTCGCCTTCTTCTAACGCAGTGATCGCATCTTCTAACGCTGTTCTTGTTGGATTAGCTGTTCTAGCATAGTCATATCCTGTGCTTTCTCCTAAACGGGGGTGTGCAAACGTAGATGCTTGGTAAATAGGTGTTGTAATGGAACCTGTAGCAGGGTCTCGATTGACGCCCGAACGAACAAGTAGTGTTTCAATATGCATAATGTCCTCTCCTCTTTGCAGTAAATAAAAAAAACTCTTCACAGATGGAAGAGCGTTCGCTTAATCACGACTTCTCTCATCTGTTAAAATACAATCGTATTTCACAGGAATTAGCACCGTTCAAACTCACTGACTAACATATGGTTTGATGGTTGCCGGGCTTCGCAGGGCCAGTCCCTCCGCCACTCTGGATAAGAGTTTTATTAAATTAATTATTCATTGTGTATACTTTAATAAAAATAACAAAGAATGTCAATAGAATTTTCTAAACAATTTCAATTGTCTCATTTATTCAAAAAGACTTCATTGATTTTCTTATATAGGCTGCTCTGTCTTTAATAAAGTCACAAATAAACGCAGGTTCTTGATAAAAAGTAGCTAACTTGTGCTGTATATACGGATCTTTCTCTACATAAGGCAAAATCAGCTGGTGGAGTGCTTCAATCTTTGGTTTCATATAGTTAACAGTGAACTGATGATTTAGCGCAGAATTCATTTTTTCAATATATTGTTTCTTAAATTTTGATATGGCCAAAAGTCGTGCTGTTAACGTATTAAACCCTTCCATTCTCACATAGTTACTTTCCATTTCATCTCCGTTGACATCGCGCCCCCACGTAGCATCATAGTCCCAAGGAAGGAGTTCAAAGCACTTCGTATCACTGTTCCGGTACAAAGCATAGTTATGAACAAAACCATCAAAGTTTTGAAGACAAATTACTCCCACCAACCAGGCTAAATAGCGATCTACCTCCAAGTGCTCTTCAATGTTATCTTCAAACTCTTGATTCGTCCATGTATTCAAGTTATAAATAAAATATTCTAACGCTTCTTCATCTTTTCCGTACGCTACTTTTGTTTCGTACCCTGATTGAAGCGATTCTTTTGGCTTCTCATCCAAATCACTCATTAACGAGAAGTTGGCATCTCCGTCTACAGCGTAAAAGATAGAGCCTTTTGGCAAGCTACGCTTTGTTAAGAAGTACTCGTTTACCGATTCTAACTGTAAATAAACACCTTCATTTTTCCCGTTAATGGTGAGATGAACAAACTGTGATTTCGGTGATAGTACGCCAAGGTCTGAAAAGAAATCGAGCGATAGTTTATTGCGAACTAGCGATGGATCTTTATATTCTGCATTGAGATGAATTTCGTTGGTCTTCCCGAATTTATTTGGTGAATAAAACTCTATATAGTACGATTTCTTTCTCATTTCTCGGATGTGTGATCCCCTTAGAGTTAAGCCTATTTCATACCTCTTTTTATGAACTTTCATCACTGCGGGTATGGAATCTTCAGACCAGATGTCGGCCTTTAGTTCTTTAAAGTCCCGAACATTAGCAAAAACAGAATAGGTGGCAATTCCCATCTCTTTCCCTCCTTTTGGATACATTTTAAATTATATGAGCTCCTCTCCCACCGAGATGCTAGAAACTCCTTGGTTATTTCTTAAAATTCCACGTTTATCTCATAGCAAGTACGGCGTATTAAGCGTATCTTATGGTGAAAGGCAAAAAAATGATTCTCATAAGGAGGTTTTTAGATTGTATATTCAATCTAAGCGTATTCGTAAAGCTGCTGAATCTTTACAAAAATCAGAGCTAGGCAGATTTATGTATCAAGAACCAAAAGGTCATAGCTCAAAAAGTTCATCTAAAAAAACAGCTCTTTCTCACAAAAAGACGGAGAAAAAGACAGAAAAGAAAACAGAGAAAAGAACGGAAAACAAGTACTGTACGAAAAGCTCACGTTCTCACAAAAAGCATCGTTCTCACAAAAAAGTAACGTGCTTCTGTAAAGAAAAGCATTCTCATAAAAAGCACCGTTCTTGCAAAAAACACTCTCACTCTACAAAGCACTCTTATAAAAAGCACCGTTCTTGCAAAAAACACTCTCACTCCACAAAGCACTCTTATAAAAAGCACCGTTCTTGCAAAAAACACTCTCACTCCACAAAGCACTCTCATAAAAAGCACCGCTCTTGCAAAAAACATTCTCACTCTACAAAGCATTCTCATAAAAAGCACCGCTCTTGCAAAAAACACTCTCACTCTACAAAGCACTCTTATAAAAAGCACCATTCTTATAAAAAACATTCTCATTCCACAAAACACTCTCATAAAAAACACCGCTCTGAAAAGAAAAAAACATGTTTCTGTAAAGAAAAACACTCTTACAATAAGCATCAACCTTCTCAAACGTTTAAACATTCCCATAAAAAAGAGAAACACTCTTCAAAAAAATATGGTCACAAGAAAAAAATTGGGCATTCACACTTACCTAACTTAACAAGCCATCCAATTACAGGCAAAAAGCCAGTTAAAAAATGTGACCATTCTCCTTGCTTCTGTAATCACCCATTCAACCGCTTCTTTAGATAAAACATTACATGCTCTACAAGACGTTATAGCTTCTTGTAGAGCCCTTTTATTCCATTTACATGCTATACAATTCTTTATATTTTAAAGATACCTGTAAACCCTTTTACTAAGTTTGTTAATTGATTCATTGCTCCCATCATCTGTCCCGCTGTATTCATCATTTTATTAACGTCATAATTTCCGTCTGAAGATTTAAATTGAGACATTAAAGAATGAAACTGGTTAGGCTGTTGCTTCATTTGCTGATTACCTTTTGGATAAGGATTTGGAAAAGGCATTCCATTTTGATAAAAAGGGTATTGCTGTTGGTTGTTTACATATTGCATTTGGGGTGGAACTTGAGCATAAGGCTGTTGCGGCAACTCTGTATGATGCCATGGTTGCTGATGATATTCTGGAAATGGGTACACCTGACTTAAATCAAACCGTTCTTCTTCCCATTGATTCTGCATGTAATATGGATAAGGATTCTGTTGATTATACATACTGGCTCGCTACCTCCCTTTAAAAATTTTATTATATGGTATGTGGGTACTCAATCTCAGGTGACGCACTACACCTTTTATTTTTCACTTTATATTTAGAAGAACGTTGTGAAAAATGTTAGTTTCTGTCGAAAGTTTAAATTTTTCAAAAAAACGAGATAATTTCAATCTATGTTACGATAACTATAAGTGATGCTAACAAGACAAGCACACAAAATGGGGATAAGGAGTGAATTTACATGTATGTGAACGAGCTTCAACAAGCTTTTATGGCTAAAAAACAGTATGAGCCAACTTCAAGTAATGAGCTGCTAGACTTCGCGCAGCAGCAGTATTTAAAAGGTTGTTTAACACTATCCGATTATAAAATCGCCGTTCGTGAGTTAGAACAAATCGGAGCTTCAAAACCCGAATTTGCACACGAGAATTAATTGTACTACATTGCCCTCAGCTAATTGACTGAGGGCTTTTCTATATTTAACTACTTATACTCACCGCTACTGTGACGCATATTAAAAAAGATCGTCCATTTCATTTCAAGGAGGAGTTTCGATGAGTCGAGGAAAACACTTTAACCATAAAAAGCAAGGGCATGAACCAACCGTTTCGCAAGCGGGGCAGCCCGTTACACCAAAACACACTCAAAAAGTGGATTATGTAATCAATACAGTCGGTACGGAAGACGATCCTGCTGTCAGCATCCACGTGCAAAAAGATAACGATTAATTCAATTACAACACAGCAAAAGCCTAAAAGTGTAAACACACCTTTAGGCTTTTACTGTTTAATCAAACTTAACCGTTCATTAAAATGGACTCTAATACGTACTTATTTGATTGATACATTTGCTTAAAGCGCTTGTCTCGCGTCTCTTGATAAAAAGACTGGAGCACTACGTTTTGCAAGTTTTCACGAAGGGTATCTACTTGATTGATGTGAATATATTTAGGCTTTGTTTCTTTGAGCCACTTGGTAACAAGATCCGTCCACATATCTAACTCATAAAAAAACTGATCAACATATGGTTTGACCTCCCCAAAGAAATTCACCTCATACTCTGAATTACTTTTAATAGTGGATAAACGAGTAAGAGCTAACTCATTATAGTGATGTAGTACCTTTGTTGCTTCTATCATTAAATTCATATTTGTCACCTCAACGATGACATTGTACCATAAATCATCGTTACACTGTACGTAGTAGTACTTCTCTTCTCCGCCATTCTGATTGAGTTGGGATTTCATAGGCTGCAGCTTCAATTTCTCGTAACGACTCGTCAATACGCTGAACGTGATTGCTATATACTTCTTCACAAGTAGTAAACGCTTGATTAACTTGTGAAGATAATGTATCTTCTACAACATCTATTTGCTCTAATACATTATCGAATAAACTTAACACTTCGTTCGTATTTACCATTTTCAGCTTCATAGCCATCCCTCCAACTTTTCGTTTAACTACCTATTCTCTTTTTATTTGGCTCTTTTCTAAAAGATTGTTGCTATTGGAAGGCAAAGGTGTTGGAAAATTTTCCAAGAATAATAGTATAATAATGCTTGGAGGGATAAATATGTTAAAAAAACTATTAGCAATAATTTCAGTACCTTTAGTTATTGTTCATTTAATCATTCTGTACTTTTGGATTGGTGATTGGGAAAAATTAGTTACGAAAATAGGATTAATTAGTTGGATTGGTTCAATTATTTTAGGCATAATTGTTTAT
>NZ_LWBK01000063.1:0-7802 GCF_001614195.1 Bacillus sp. VT 712
TTCCGAAATGAGTTACGGTAGCCTTCCTTGTGCTATCGTTAAAGCAGTTTAGCTTTCATCCTTATCCATACTTCACACCTTGCCGTTCAGTCTTGACTTGATGCTTAGTCAACTCGCGGCTTTCTTGACATGCTATTGTCCCCTTTCAGTTTCCATCCAAGGTTAGTCAAGTGATGCTAGGTCATCTAGGGAAGACCTAATGGCTTGCAATCACCATATTCTCTTATCACCCATTACGGGCGCACGGCGTCGCCATAACAGGCGGAATAAGGAACCATTTCAGGACGCACACAGTGATAATTTCCTGTATGCTTTACCTTTTGATATTGCAATTGTGAAAAAGAGATTGCTAGCTCTGGTGTATATTTGCCTCCATTTTTCATGACATAATTGATAAATCCACCGCCAAATAGTGATAGGTAAGAATTTGATGTTATCGCCATCTTTTCCCCCACTTCACACCGTACACGAGACTTTCACCTCATACGGCGTTCCATCTAATTTCAATGTATCCAAACATTCAATGAGATTAATTATGAGCTAATTTATATAATTTATTGCAGAGTCTAACCTTGCTTTCTGATAGCTGATATTCTTCAAAGAGATGTTCTAGTTTTTCCTTTGTTTTATGGTGTATGGCGATGTGAAATTCTTTGAGAATGATGATGAGATTGTCAAATGCGTCAGTTCCTTGTGAATGTAAAGGAATTTTATGATGACATTCCCAATCAAATAGTCCTAATTCCCGGCCACTTATTGCACACTTTCCATATTGCGCAACGAACTTAGAAATTCGATTATCGTTGTATTCTACTGAACGATAATTTTCGTAATGCCTTTGGACATGTCTTAGAACTTCCTTATTTACTGCCTTCAAATTATCATGAAGTTTTTCTCGCCCCGTAGGGGTGTATGAGCATATCTCTTGAGAAAAGTTAATTGCATATCTATGACGCCAAGCATAGATAGGAATGATAACCATGTCATGAGCCTTATACCATTTAGGATTATATCGCCAGTACCTCTTCTTGAGTCCATCTGTCATATCAGATTTTTTAGCTCTTTTCCAATCTCTTCTTAGCCTGTTATATAGCGTTTTGGTTAAGTGTTGACTTATGTGATCCAAGTCTATATTTATGTGTGTTGCGACCTCATAGTAATTGTGAATTCCCATAACGACTGTATTGTAGTGCCATACAGACTCGATTGATTGTTTCTTACTTATAGTCTTAATAGCTTTTTTGAGTTTAGTATGAGCTTGCATACGCGCTTTGGGACTCATTCGACTATGAGCAACAAAACCTTTTCTTTTGGATTTAACTTTAATTGTGAAGCCTAAAAATTCACTACTCCTTTTTCTTAGGTTAACAATTTGGGATTTTTCGGGACTTATATCCAACTTCAATCTTTTTTCAAGAAAATCTTTGGTTGCATGGTATATCTTTAATGCGCTAGGATAATCTCGGCAGAGAATCTTCGCATCATCAGCATAGCGTATGAGATAACACCTCTTGAGAGTTGAATTGGAGTTTCTCAGTGCACTTAACCTACTACGCTGAGTAGTGTAGTTTCTTCTCGTAAAAGTGAAGGTTTCCCATTGATTGCTAACCCACCAATCCAATTCATTCAACACAATGTTTGCAAGTAACGGACTTAATATGCCTCCTTGCGGAGTGCCCTTTTGGGGTTTTCCTTCTCCAACAATTTCAGTTTTTATGAGGGCTGATATAATAGAAATTAATTTCTTATCCCTTATTCCTAATGTCCATATTTGCTTGAGTAGCTTTCCGTGGTTTACATTGTCAAAGAAGCCTTTAATATCTAAATCCACACAATAGTGATAACCATCTCCACGGTTATTAACTAAACTATTAACCCGAGCAAATGCGTGATGAGCATTACGGTTCGGCCTAAATCCATAGCTCCTTGGGTGAAATTTCGCCTCACAAATCGGTTCAAGAACCTGCAATATGCACTGTTGGAAAAGTCTGTCCCAAATAGTTGGGATTCCTAGAGGACGTTTATTTCCGTTAGCTTTTGGAATGTATACTCTTCTTACTGCTTTTGGTTGATACCAATTGAACATTTGTTGAATAGTAGTAGTGACTTCTTGTATAGTTAACTCCTTGATATCCTTAATGGTTTTACCATCAACACCAGGGGTATTACTCCCCATATTTCTCTTTATATTGCGATAGGCTAATTGAATGTTTTCTTCTTTCTTCATAAGCTCTACGAGCTTGTAGAAGTTGTTTCCATTTCGACTTCGTGAATAAAGTTGGTCAAAAACATGTTGCATATTATAATATTCTGCATGTCGAAGCTTATTTGTTTTCTTAATAAGTTGGTACCTCCTTTGAGGAACACCTTTTTTAGTCTCACTAGAACCTTATTATTACTAACAAACAAACTATTAAATGGATGGATACACCTTCTTTTTAGACTAATGGCCCTCCCTCCACGTGGATTAGACGCTTCATAGGTACTATGCCATCACTATCACTGTCATAAATAGAAGTTATATGAAGCACTATTCTCATGCCCACTTTCCTTCTAAACACTTCTTAGAGGATAATCCCTCCATGTTGACAGCTTTCAACGTTCCATTACTTCTATCTGTACATATACTTTTAGGATTCTCCTTTAAGCCTGTTAGCTTTATATTGCCTGTAACAATATACGGATTTTCATAACAATTAATCTTACTCATCCGCACTAACACCGCGCACGCGGCCTGCACATTTCTGCACAGTAAACGTTCTAGACCCGTACATTCGGAGATTCGTCAGATTCAGCTAACCGATAGTTTTTAGAATCCATTCTATCCTTGAGTATTTTATAGACTCCCGGCCTATAGGTAACACTATCCACCTCTGGATAGCTTTCGTGACAACTTTCGTCTTACGGTTACTCTCAGCCGACTTTACCGAGCTTCATACACTTACAACGATTATCCATTGTTCTGTGCATGTCGGAGTATCAGAGGAAACCCTTCAAGGCGTTACCCTATCATTTGATTTCTCGAAGTAATAGTTCTCTTCGACTGGAAGAAGCCGAAGGCTTAACCTTTTCAGTTAAGAACGTTGCGCACAATTGTACGACTGAAGGCAAAGTTTCAAATCATAATGAGCCTTTTCTAGGACACTTTTAAAATGTAAAACTCCTTTATCGACCGATAATTCAGGGCTAGAAATACACCCAACTGATCCACAATAATACTCACTACTTTGCATTGGATCGTTGCCTCTTCCTCCACTTTCTTGCATCATCAATGCCATCATAATGGGCACATACGAAGCATCTAACCCATGTTTTTGTGCGTACTTTTCAAGCAAGGGTTGATACTTCATGACCTCTGGTGACACATTAGCCGTTCCTACACCAATGCCTCCGCCTTCAATCTCTGTTACCTCACTTTGTTGACCATCTTTTTCAAATTCACCTGTAATGGCTACAATTGTACTCATGATTAAGAGGCCCGATAATCCTAACAGGATCAACGTGCCTCCAATCAAATATTTCTTTGGAATGAGCTGTAAAACGATATGCAAGGCTTATGCACCTCCACCGTACAGCACTTTTTCTTCCTCATCGATTTCAATATGAAAGAGAATGTTTTTTACGGACTTAATACAAAGAAGGACATCTCCTATTGGCAACTTCGGAATCTCAGCCAATTCACTATCAGTAATCCCTGTTTTAAAGACTCGTTGAATGGTATCTAAGTTGTTATCATCTTGCTGCATGATAAATTTATATTGCGTTAAATCAAAGAGTTTTTTAATTTTCTCAATCGCTGTTTGTTCGGAGCCATCTGGAACAAAGTCACTGATTAAATGACTCGCATAAATCAATCCAGCAAAGTATTTTCGTGCTTCTCGACTAAACTCAGTTAAGAAATCTAAGGTATGTTCATTTCCTTTTTTCGTATTAATTAAATGATGAGCCTCATCAATAACAATGAGATAACGAACAGCATCTTCAAAGGTCAATGTCCCTTTCGTAAAGGCTGCCAGTTGTGCTTCTCCATTCTGCAGCATCCCATCCCACAATAAACTCATGACGTTGAAAAGCTGTGCTTGTGCAATTTCATCTTTTAATTTGGATAAATGACGGATGGAGAAGAATACAACTTGTTCATCGTTAAAATCTTCAATGGTTGAAATGACATCAAACAAATGAGCGTACGTTTCAACCAAGTTTTCAATGTTAAGCTCAATGAGTTCAAGACGACGTTTCCGATACTCTCCTAAGTTCGGATGATGCTCTCTTGTTTTCTCATTTGCATATAGCTCTTTCCGAATGAGCTGTAGGAACTCACTAAACGTTGGATAGGCTTCTGGTGAAAGTCCTGTAATATGATTGCTTGCGCCTTTTTCATCATTCCATAACTTCTTTTGGATATAGAGTTTGCGAAGTAACTTTTCATACTCTTTTAACTCATCATCTTTTGCTTCTGGTGCAATATAGCGATAGAAAACGGTTAGTTTGGATAAATGCTGCGTAAAGCTATTAATCTCATGTACATGTGTTTTAAATACCTGTAAGGGATTAATTTGCCCTTCTGATCCATCTAGCGCAATCTGTTTACCTCCTAATTCTCTGACGAGACTTTCAAACTCTCCTACAATATCAAATCCTCGAATCTTATAGCCTTTAATGGCATTATCCGTGGTGACTTTCTTTAAAAACGTGGATTTACCTGCGCCCATTAAGCCCATCAACACTGCATTATAACTTTTACGTTGTTGGTCTTTGTGAAACAAATCAAAGATGACGCTACCACCTGTACGAGTTGTCCCTTGATACGTACCGTATGGATCATCTAAGTGGGTAAAATGAAAAGGAAACCCTCCGGCTAATGCTAATGCGGGGATTTCCTTTCCTTTTCGCTTATTGGGATACTTCTTTTGTATGTCAAAGTGCGTCACTAACGATTCCCACTCGTACTCTTGTTCATTTAAGAAAATGGATCCTCTGAAGTTATGCGTTTCAAGGTGATGAATGACTTCTTTTAATCGCTTTTCTAAGTCAGGAATCGTTTTTTCTGCAATATAAATGCGAAGGTGTATGCGTTTGATCACTTCTCCATTTGTGACTTGACGGTATAACTCTTTCATATCTAAATACTGTTCTTGTGCATCCATGCGATCAATGTTTTCTTTGGCATTCACATGCCGTGCGTTTTGTTCTGACATATTTTTATTGATCGCTTCTACGACTTGTTTTCGCTCATCACTTACCACATCTAAGGTAGTAATGGCATTTGGCATGTTCATAATCGGTTCCAACCAAAAATCATTTATGTTCGTTGGGTACTCATAAATATGAATACACGTCGAATACCCATCGCCATTTCGAACAAGGTTTTCTTTAAATCTCACGCCTCCTTGTGGTTGAATCTGTGCAACAAAATAGGGATTGTATCCTTTTTTCTGCTTGATCTCTTGAGGTGTTTTCTCTTTTTTACGAAAAGGTAAAGTTATCATGGTTTTATCATCCTTTCTTATTGTTTATTACCAAGCTTGGCGTTTTGATTATAGAGTTTGTAAAGAAGGTTAATTTGTTTTTCATCCGAAACAGGTAACAGAGGGACAGCCAGTTGAATATCTCGCATAAATTGATCTTTTCGTTCTTTTACAGCGAGTACAGTCGGTCCATATAGAAAAAGAAAGTATTCTCGATTGGTTCGCCCCCATTCTAAATATTGAAGTTCTTTTAATTTCTTTCGTAAGAACCGAAGGGATAACGCATTGTTTGCTTCTCGAATTTTCTTTTCAAGATACTGTTGTTGCTTTTTTGTTGAAACAGGCAAGTTTAACGAGATAATTTTAAACGGATCTTTGTCGCCCTGGTACGTTTTGGCCAGCGTATAAATATTGCGTCCTGCCTCTTGGTCATGCATGGCATTGATATCTGTACTTTGAAGCTGCCAGATCCCAAAAAAGCCACCATCATCTTTTAGTTGAAATAACCCACTATTTGTTTGATCGATGATAGGAATAATGTCAGCTACACTTTTCTTTACCTCCGGTAGTTTCTCTTTCTTTTTTTCCTTTTCAGCCTTTGGAGTTTGCAACAAAGAAAAAGGGGTTCTGGTGCAAATACTGAAGAAAGATGTAAAGAGGTGAAAAGCTCCCTAGTAGAATCTAGTCTTAAGTAGCAATTTCAAATAGTTCATGGATGAACTCCACTTGATTTTGGGCAGACTTGTCTCGTGAAATAAGTTGCCCTTTTTTTATCATATGCATCGCTTCTATTCCACAAATAATAGATGTAGCTGTACGAAAAGATTTTAACCCTAACATAGAGCGCACTCGTTTTTTAATAAATCGATGATCCTGTTCTACGATGTTATTCAGATATTTTACCTGCCGTATTTGAATGCCTACCGGCATCTTTTTCTCTTTCTTCAACTCTTCAATCGCCATAGGATAGGCTGGGTTCTTGTCTACTGTGATCACACGGGGCTTGGAAACATGAAAAGACCGCAAAGCTTTCTTGAAAAAGCGCTTTGCAGCCTTATGATCTCTTGTTTTGTTTAAATAAAAATCAATCGTATTTCCTTCTGAATCAACGGCACGATAGAGGTACATCCATTGACCTTTGACTTTCACATACGTCTCATCGACTCGCCAAGAATCATTGGTTGACTTAAGATGACGTCGTACTCGCTCATCTAATTCAGGACCATACTGGTGAACCCAGCGCATGATCGTTGTATGAGCAATCGATAGTCCGCGTTCTTCCATCATTTCGACTACATCACGAAAACTGAGATTGTACCGTAGGTACCATCTTACGGTTAATAAAATAATATCAGGTTGATACTGTTTCCATTTGAATAGATTTTTCTTTTCCATACTGATCACGTCCTTCTTTTAGAATACTAGTATCAGTTTGTCCAAGTTTGGGAGATTACCTGCAGATATTTTGAAGTTTTTGCACCAGAACCCTATTCTAGGAGGATTAATTGTTGTATATTTGTCAAGAATCTTAGAAATGAAAATGGGATACATTATAGCCTTAAGTGGTTTGTCTATGGGACTATTCACATTTATGTTTTCAACAACTTCCAGTGGAATACTTGCGCTTATTTTTTGTTTATTAATGGGCCCTTTATATCAAATCAGAGACACATGTCAGGTAACGGTCTTACAAGATATTATTAAACAGTCTGAACTTGCTAAAGTCACAGCTGCTCGAAACATCCAACCACCAAACGCGGCAATTAAGGATTTTTCTTTTTTAGGTTTATTTCGTTCATGTAAAATTTCCAATACAAAGTGATAAGGCATATCTAAAATCTCATTAATATCTTTTCCCTCATCAATTAAAGATAAAATGAGCTTATCTAGGTATTCCTTTTGTTTTTCCGGGGTGAAGTCTTCATCATTCAATTCTTCTTCTCCGATAAAAACTTTTTTGTCTCATCAGTTTGATAACCTTGGGCAACAAAGAGGATTTGATTTTGTAATGTCTCTACTGCTTCTGGTGCATGTAACCCATCGATTAATTCCTCTCTTGTAAATTTATCTTTATAAATATCATGTACCTGAATTATTCATACCCAAATACAAAATCCCACAGGAAAGGCGATTTATCGGCTTTCCTGTGGGATTCTCTTTTTCACTAAAAAAATGAAAAAAGAATCCATTTCTGTTAAGGTTAAATCGACTAAGAACTAACCAAAAGAAAGGATTCTTCTCATGATTAGATTACCGCAAACAACACTTCATTTCAATCACCAACTCAAATTAACTCACGATGGAGGCGAACTTTCTTCCGATACTGGCCAATTC
>NZ_LWBK01000064.1:0-7473 GCF_001614195.1 Bacillus sp. VT 712
GTTCGAGAACGTACTTACAAATTAGTCGTTTACTGAAGGCAGCTCCATGGAAATCCGCTCACTTATGGCTACGAAAAATCGCAGGAAAAGCGGTCCCATAAAGGGTTTCCCGCCTCTGTCACACTCGTCAACAGTTATAGTAAAAAAATGGATGTTTACTACCTCTGTTCAAGAGTATTCGTTTTTCTTTATAAAAGGAAAAATAAGAAAACAGAAAATTCGGTTAAAATTTATGCGACGCTAGTGATAATATATAGTATTTTTTGCTGAGTTTTAATACTTTAAGGTTAGCAAGAATTAAAAAAAGAGGAGCAAAAGAATGGATACTGAAAAAGCTAAAGTTATTTCTTTTATTAATTTAAAAGGAGGTGTAGGTAAAACATCTGCAGCTATCAATATTGCAGATGCCATTTCAAGAACAGGAAAAGAAGTTCTAGTAATTGATATGGACCCTCAATTTAACGCCACACAAGCATTACTTAATCACCAGTATAGATATCATAGACAAGAAATAAAACCTCTAATACTTTCTGAGGCACAAGAAGAATTGAAAGAGAAATATGATGAAATTGTAAATGCTAGTTTAGTAGAAGAAGAGGAAGAAGATAGAGAACAAGATGGGGATTTAAGCCTAGATGAAAATTATAAAAAGGAAATATCATCACAGTTAATATATAATAGGTTAAAGGCCAGAAGCATGACTGTAAGGACGTTATTTACAAATGCAGAGGTAGCAACCCCTTTAGAAAATCCTTCTTTAGTTTATAAAATAAAAGATAATTTGCACTTAATTCCCGGAGATTTAGATCTATTTGAGTCGTTGTCTGGTGATACAAGTGGTAAACATAATGTTCTAGAAGATCATATACAAGAATTTAAATTAAGGGATGATTATGATTATATATTTATAGACTGTCCACCTAACTGGACTATTTTAACCCAAGCTAGTTTATTCGCATCTGATTATTATATAATTCCAAGTAAAATTGATTTATTTTCAAGCGTGGGTATTGGACTATTAGAAACTTTAGTTACTTCTACTTTCTATGATAAAAAGTCTCCAATATATAAATTATATACTGTATATAAAAGAGACATTAGACGTAAACCCATAGTATGTTTGGGTGTTTTATTTACTTTAACACATGAGATGACTATTGCGGAAAAGTTAAAAGAAAGATTACAAAAAGAAATATCACAGACATTCTTTGAATCGGAAATACCTTATCATTCATCAGTTCCATTAAAATTCGCTTTATATGATGAAAGTGGTGCTAAACATGAAACCCTAAAAAACTCTATTACAAGAGTGGTAGCTGAAATAGAAGAAAGGGTATCGCTTTATGAGCAAGTAACGGAGGCAGCTTATGAAAACTGAGAATAAAAAAGATTTTATAAAAGAGTTTGGTGCAATTAATAAAAATAAATTTACACTTGAACAAACAAAGAGTTTATATCTTGGGCTTCTTTATGAACTTATTTCAAATAAAAAAGTATTTAAAAGAAATATAGAATTAGAAGATTTTATATCTAATGTATTCAAAAAAAAATACAATCCATATCTATTTAAAGCTCGGCCTTACTTGGCTTCTAGATTGTTAAAGGATGTTGCTGAAGGTTATGATTTTCTCAAAATGTCGGCTTCAATAAAATTGATAATATTTTACCTACAAGATAAAGGTCTTGAAGCTAATCCCGGTGAAAATGGTGTAAAAAAATCATCAAGCAGTTTGGAAGATGACACTATCAATTGGTTTAAATCTGTAAAAAAAGGAAGTAATAAAGATTGATTAAATTAATTGATATATTTCAAAAAGAGTTTGATAGAGTCAAGGATTTTAAAGATACTAAACAAGAGTTTGTACTTAGTAACCATGATAATATTGAAAAAATATTTGGTTATGTCTTTATAATTAACTATTTTAAAAAAAGAGCAGAAACTAAAAGATATTTTGGTAATGCTTTTAACATGACTTTTTCATTACTTCTTGAATCATTTTATGCTCTAGTAACTGGTCAGTGTAGAAGTGCTTTATTGTTGCTTAGATCTGCTCAGGAAGCAAATTATAGGTTTGTTTTGGAACGCGAAAGGATTTTCATGTCAGAAAATGATTCTTCACTATCCTTTGAACCCTTAGATTTTAGATTTATAGATACGAAAAGGAAATTCATTAAAGACTTACAGCATTGTTTAGACAAAAATACTTTTAAAGAGTATTATGATTCAATTGAACGAAATTATACATTATATAAACAACTTAGTGGAGTAGTTCACTCTCAAGCTGCGAATATACCTATTATGAGTGTTGATTATTTCTCTGATCTGTATAAGGATACCATTATAGATAGAGAGAGATTTTTTAAGTTGTTTTCTTCTACTTTAAATGAAATTTTTCTCTTGGATTTCTTTTTAATGAGAGAAAGCCTAAGTAGGTGGGATTCTTTTCTGCTGTATGAGGTGTTGAGAACTTTATATGGGAATAAAAGAACTAACACATTAATTAAGATCGTGAAGAATAAAGCCGATATTTAGAATATAAACTAATCTAACTGTAAATTCTGTAATAATTTCACAAGTTTAAAAGGCAGCCAAATATATAATATTTGGCTGCCTTTTTAGCAAAATTGCACAACTAGAGTTACATTTTATCATCTTCGATTACTAATTGCATTTGAAATATATCTGATTCTGTAATTCCTGCCTTTTTTAATTCATCTTGAAGGGTCATTCCCTCTTCGATCTTTATTTTCCTTTTAGTACCGTCTCTTAATGTAAAGATCCTCATTTGATACATTGTGTTACTTCTCCTTAAATAATAAATAGGATTTTTAAATTTAATTTCTCAAATAACCAATAATACCACCAAAGATTCCTATGGCAAGCGAAACGGGAACAGCAGCTATTACCCCATAAGCAACCGCAAACCCTAATCCGTCTGCAAGTGATGGATCAGTTATGTGATTTCCTTGTATAGTAACCCAAATTAGTAAAGCGCCAACCATTACAACAAAAGAAATAATAGTAGTCAGTAAAAATGCGCTGAAGGCTTTAATCATAGATTCCCCTTCATTCTAATTCATGTAGAGTATTTGTTCTTCTTATTATTGTGGCTTTGAAATAAAGTCGCACCGTTCGTAAAAAAGATGAACTGAAATTTCCTATCTCTTTAAAGAATATCTGTATCACCATTCTCAAGTTTCTCTCTTACATCTGAATAAAATTTAGTGTAATCCGTTTCCCTTATTGCTCGAATAGCAAGTTGTGTATTCGTGTTTAGAGGCTTCTCTTCATCTAGAAAACTAATCATTTGCCTATTATTTTTTACTTCATTGTACATTGATACAAACCAATAATTTAAGAGAACAACTCTCACGAATTCCTTAAGTTCCTCATATAAGGCATATGTTATTCTATCTGTTCTTACTCCATGAATGTACTTCGAACGTTCATCATACAATTTTTTTATTTTTGAATAGATTTCATCTTTTTTATCTTTATCAAAAATTAACTTACTTGTATAAGTTGAAACTTTTTCAGCAATTTCCTCTTTATCGTAATTAAATAACGATTCAAGTGATGCGAATAGACATAAAAGTTTTACTGGGGTTTTATTAACAGAAAAGGATTCATTGAAATAATCTAGGGCACGAATATATTCTTTATTTCCACTCATTATTTTTGTCATTAAATCCCAATCGATATGTAGATTTAGTCTACTAGTTTGTAGTTTCCAGTTTTTTTCTGAAAACCTAGAAGCATGGTCTAATGGTGAGAAATCGCGCACTAAGAAGGGTCTTGCTACAAATTCCATTTCTTCATCGTAAACTTTAAAATTTATTAATGGAATATGAATATCGAGGTTTGTTACCAATCTAAGTACTTTTTCAAGGTAAAGGACTTTATTACATAATTCATCAAAGTTCTTTTCAACATATTTTTTTATTTTACCTTTTGAAGCTCCATTATTATTTGAAATCTCAATTTCAATTGGTTCATCATTTTCGAAGCAACAATAATAATGTTTTTCATCACCTTCAAATTGTATGAGCCAATCAAAGAGCTTGGGATTCGCTAAATATGGATTAGCATTAAATACCTCTGCGTATTTCTTTAAGTCTATTGGTTTTAGTTTAAATGCAAACTCATCTACACTATAATCTTTTTCCATGTGCTGCAATCCGTATACTATTGCTTCATACTTCAATTTTAACTTTTTCATATTTTCCCTTTTTGATTTTTATTTTACAGCAATGGATATTAAAAGTGACCATTTCGTCTAACTTTTCTTAACGTAAGCATCGATCTTTTTTATAAAAAATAAATGCAGATTTCTAACAAAAGACTCCATTCTGATTAAACTTTTTTCAAATCAACAAGTGTAACAATAATCGGGAAAACTTTAGAGTTTTTATTGAATAAAGAACGTTCGTTCGTATATAATGGAGAACAAACGTTCTTTATTAAGGAGTACTTCTAATGGATTATGGGCAGCTACCAAACAGAGTCATTATTTGCATAGACATGAAATCGTTTTTTGCTTCAGTTTCCTCAGTCATACGAGGGTTAGATCCGTTAAAAACTAAGCTTGCGGTTGTAGGAGATATCAAACGGTCGGGATCTGTTGTGTTAGCTGCCACGCCTTTATTAAAAAAAGAAGGAATCAAAACAGGAAGTCGTCTCTTCGAAATTCCTAAAAGGAAAGATATCCATGTGGTGAATCCATCGATGGAGAGATATATCAGGGCTTCGAACTATATTTCTAGTTTGGTGTTACAGTATGTTGCTCCTGAAGACTTTCATGCATATAGCATTGATGAGTTGTTTATTGATGCGACAGCTTCTTTGCATTTATTTGCTCGAACACCAGAGGATTTAGCTCATCGAATAATTAATGAGATCTATCGCAAAACAAGACTGACAGCTACCGCAGGAATCGGTCCTAATCTTTTACTGGCTAAAGTCAGCTTAGATCATGAAGCAAAGCACAGCCCAACAGGGGTTGCGTATTAGCAATATGAGGATATTCCCTTTAAGTTATGGTCGATTCATCCAATGAAGGATTTCTGGGGGATTTCGTCAGCTACAGAAAGACGCTTAAACCGGTTAGGCATCTATACCATAAAAGAACTCGCTCTTTCTTCTAAAGAGATGTTACAAAAAGAATTTGGCATCATGGGACAGGAACTTCACCAACATGCGAATGGGATTGATTTTAGCCGTATTTCCGATGTGTACATCCCTAGTTCCCGTTCCTTTGGGAAGAGTCAGATTCTCTTTCGAGATTACACAAGCAGAAAAGAAGTGGAATTATTACTATTGGAGCTGTTGGATGATGTTTGCTTTCGTTTACGCATGCATCAAGTGGTGGCTCAAACGATCCATTTATCGATTGGCTACAGTAAACAAACAGGTGGAGGCTTCTCAAGACAAAAGAAAATGGGAAGAGCTTCAAATTTAAGCCAAGATATTTTTCCTTATTGCTTAACCATCTTACATACACATGATAATGGAATGCCGATTCGCTCCATCGGGATCTCCTTATCAAACACAAGCATTGAAGAAGAGGAGCAAATGAGCTTATTTGAGGATGTCGATCAGCGTGAAAGAGCCTACGCTCTTGCCAAAACGATTGATGAGATTCGGATGCGTTATGGCAAGAATAGTGTGCTGCGGGCTTCAAGCCACCTCGAGCATTCAACAGCTCGTTACCGAAACGGCTTACTTGGAGGCCACAAAGCGTAAGGAGGACAGAAATATGGAACATAGGGGAATGAAAAAATGGCGCCCTTTTGCTACAATGCCAGAGCAATACATAGGGTTAAAGGAAATGATAAATAAGCAAGTAGAAGTAGCTCAGCCTCTTTTAACAGAAGAGCAAATGGAACAAATCAATTTCACCTTGATTGAAGCACTACATACAAATAAACAAGTATACCTTACATATTATAAGAATGGGCAACATATGATCGATACAGGATTCATCCAATTTGTTGACTCCTTGGGGGATCAATTTATTTTTATTGATGAAGTATTTGAGTTAAAGAATAAAATGAGGTTAAGTGAACTAATTGATGTTCGTTTTACATAAAATAATTTCACCTTCACTATTTGTGGTAATCTAATAAGAGTAAATTAGAAAAGAGTGATCAACATGGAAGAGAAAGAGCAGCAAGAAATAGATCTTACTAAAGTTTATGATTACGCTGAATATCCAGATAAAGTTAGTGGCAGATGCGACAATTGTAATTCATCTTACTTCAAAAGTTCCGTAAAAGGTGGCGTTTTCTTACGTGAACGTCGCCAATGCGGTATGAAGAAGAGTATATAAAATAAAAGGTAGCTAATAATTAGCTACCTCTTTTTGAATACATAAAATAAAAATTATTTTTGTCAGAGAGCGTTTCTTAGACACTTATTCAGTTTATTTGATTTTACGTAGATAATTAGTATTGATTGTTAGGAAAATATTACTCTTATATGATTATAATGGTATACTTTTACAGACTTTTGTTTCGATTTTCGTATTTCCTATTATGTTAACTAAAATTAAAGAAGAGGTGAGCTTGTGACGAAAATTTTTGATCGGGAATTTGACAGAGTTATTTTAGAAGTATATCCCAAAAAACTAATAAATGGGATGATTTACAGAATTTTGATCTTAAAGACATAGAAATAACGAAAAGGCAGGGAAAGATAACTAGTGTAACACTTGAATTTTCTAGTAAAGATGCAATTGCTGAATTTGAATATCAAAAAAATGAAATCAGATTTTTAATCTTTGAAGAACCAGACTTTGACTTAGATGAAAACCAAATTATTAACTCTTGTTTAATTCACTTAGAAAGTTGGACTTATTCGGGAAAGAAAATATGAGCTAGATTATAAAAGATTAAAGAGATGGTACTTAGCTAGCCTTTATTCTTATGATTCAACCGCAAAAATAATTGAGGAAAATATGGCTGGTAATGGAAAACGACTTCAACAGATTTATTACAAAGAATCGCATCTGATTGAACATAGTCTTATCACACTTGAAAAAAATATAGAAAAAACTATGTGAGTTTTTTGGAGGAAATGACTTTAACCCGAATTATTTCTATATTAGAGAATTTTTTATTAGATGCTGTTGAAACTGCCTTTTACCATGATAAAACATTTTTTTCGAATCGAAGCAAACTATTGAATTTCAGGCCTCTGAGTTTCTATCTAAAAATATGTGGGAATTCACTAGCGTCGCATTAAAATAATTCAAAGCCCTTTATAAATCTGAATTTTCTGCAATATTATTCATGCACAAAAAAATCCTTTATAATGGTTGGGTGGTAATAAACCATCCAAATCCAAAATAAAGGACAATAAGCATGGATAAGTTTACACGAAAAACATCATTTGAACAATGGTTTTCACCGATTTTCTCCACAAAACTCGAGGAATTGGTTGAAAGCTATCAATTAAATTCCTATACAAAGAAG
>NZ_LWBK01000065.1:0-6856 GCF_001614195.1 Bacillus sp. VT 712
TCTATGCGCACTTCTTTTCGGACGTACTGACCCAGGTACAGCAGCTTTCCCTCAACTAAATCACCTTTTTAAAAAATCGAACCCGCACCAAGGGATCAGTCTGCCCAAAAACAGGTGAATCCCCATTTTTTAAGCATCAACCAGACTCCTTCACCTATTCATCCATTTGAAATTCACGAAAATTTAAACCATCGTGATCAAAAGTTGAAAAACGAAATGATTTTAGTTAGCTATGAATAATTCAGGTTCTTTTTTATATAAAAAGGAGTTGGTAGTGGTGGAAAATTTATTAAAATGGCTTTTAACAGTAATAGGAGGTTTTGTTACGTTTTTATTTGGCGCATGGTCCATTGCTCTTAACATTTTAATCGTATTAGTTGTTTTTGATTATTTAACGGGTATGGTAGCAGGAGCTGTTAATGGCGAATTAAAAAGTCGTATTGGTTTAGTTGGCATCGCGCGTAAAGTGTTTATCTTTGTTATGGTAGCTGTTAGTCATATGGTGGACTTGCTGCTAATCGAAAATAAAATTGAAGTTGGATTTGCTGTTATGAGTATGGTGATTGTGGCTTATTGTTTAAATGAAATCTTATCAATTATTGAAAATGCTGGAAAAATGGGAATTTATATTCCAGATCCATTAACAAAAGCTATTGCAATTTTGAGAAATACATCAGATAAAGAACCTCGACCACCTGTATCTGTAAAAAAAGAAGAAGGTCAATAAGTCGCTGTTCACGCAGCGGCTTTTTATATAAAAAAGAGAGGATGATTTAAGATGAATTATAAATTTCAACAATTACCGCAGTTAGTTGATAAAAGAGGAAAGTTACCGAGTAAAGGATCATACGGAAAGCGAGCAAATGGGGTTAAATCCATTACAACTCGTGTGTGGCATCACTCTTTAACAAAATTATCTGCAGGTGGCTCGAACATTGTTTCCTTTGCTAACTTCCATGTAGGCACAAATGGTTGGCCCGAAATTGCATATCACCTAATCATTGATCCAAATACAATCATCAATGGAAAGGCTGCTATTTATTATTGTGTAGATATTAGTAAGCGTAGTTACCATGTTGGTAATAGTAATACAATTGGACTTGGTATTTGTGTTATTGGTGATTATCGTACAGATAAATTAAGTGCGGCTGCCATTGCATCCATTATTGACTTGCGTAATGCGTTAATTAAAGATGGAATCGGTAAATATGATAAGTCACACAATGAAATGCCGGGTTATAGTTGGAAAGCATGCTGCGTATATGACTATAACAAAGCATTTAAAGACATCTTAGAAACAATTGTGCCTCCAGCAAGTCAAAAACCATCATCTCCACCAGACTTATATACGATTCAAGAAGGAGATACTTTCTGGTCGATTGCGGAAAAAGATGGTCCAGCCGGCATTACAGTAAACGATTTAATCGCTGCTAATCCTAATGTGGATCCAACAAAATTAAAGGTTGGTCAAACGATTAAACTAGGAAAAGCTCAGTATACTTATACACCGAAACCAGATGAGCCTAAAAAGCCACAATCAGCTTATCGATACCCATTGCCTTTAGGTGTGCTTAAAAAGGGCGCACGTGGTGATTTGGTGCGTCAATTACAAGCAGCTTTAGCTGCTGTTCATTTTTATCCGAACAAAAATGCAAAAAACAATGGCGTCGATGGAATCTATGGTAATGACACAGCCGATGCAGTTAGGCGTTTCCAAAGTATTTACGTGCCAGGACAAATAGATGGCGTTTATGGGCCAAACACAAAAAATAAATTACAAGCTGTTCTAAAGTCTAAAGGGTATTAGTTTCATTACCTTCATAGCAGTCAACAAAATTGCAAACTCTTAGTTACTAATATTTAGTTGACTAACTACTTGTCTAAAAGCTCTAACATGTTTAAAATAAGGGTATTAAGGTTGCTTCTAGGACATTGAGTTCCTAGAAGCGTCTTTTCTAAACGTCTTTATGTTTTTTACATATGAATGTCATTAATGTACTTTTGGTGAATAAGCTATATTGGAGATGATGATAATGATAACACTAGAAGCATTGCAAATTAAAATAATTAAAGATATTGGTGAATTAAATAGTAAACGAACGGATATCTTACAGAAGATTCTATCAAAGTATTATACATACTTTGACAATGTGGAAGATACTTTAATATTTTATGAAACTGATGAAGAAGCTGACCAAAAAAACCAGGAACAGCAAGAGTTTACAGAAGGATTAATTATCACTTCTAATGATATAAATTTCCTATTATCAATGAAGGAACCGAAAATTCAAGTGCGAGATTTAGAAGCAATATTAAATGAAATATTTGAAACCTTATTATTAGAACCCAACGACCTACGAATAGTTAGTGAGATTATTCTAACTAAAGAAGTAGAAGGAGAGGCTTTAGCTACTTCTTTGAGACTTCTTCCGGAGAATTTAAAGGTTGATGATGTGCAAGGTGTTGGGATGAGATTACTAATTAATAATGATAAGTATCGAGGAGAACTCACCTTCGAACCTTTAATTAGAGAAAAGGATAATGAATTTTATATTAATTTTAAGCTAGGTATAAAAAATGAAGTTGAACTTAATGCTTTAACTGACGAGATAATCCAAATACAAGAAGAGGCTAAACAGCGAGCACAACAAGTTCTCCTTAATTAAAAATAACTATTAAGGATGAGTGTATATGAATAATTATAAAGAACTTTCACCCCAAGAAAAAGCTAAAATAATGTTACAAAACTTACAAAAATTAGGGGAGTTACCGTACTCTAATTATAAACCAGAAGAATCATATCAGATTTATGAGCAGTCGAGGGGGCAAAATCATAGTGGTAAATAAAAGTTCAATATTTTTAATAAAAAATAATGATGACAAAATTGTCTACCCTCGAAAAGCTTTTTTAGATACTAATGTTGCTTTAGATCTTTATTTGAATAGAGAGCATAAAAATGCGTGGCTACAGTTTATGTTTAATGCTACTACACATGGTACAGAATTTGTGTTTGACTTACATACTCTAAGAGAAGTTAGGAATGTATTAAACTATCAAGTTCATGATAAAAAAGCTGAGGAGTTAGGAATTGAAAAAAGGGGAAGAACCCCTAGATGGAAAGTATTAGAGAATAATCCCCGTTATAATTTTAGTGAAGAAGTTTCTAACCAAACAATGGAAGTGGAAACCATATTAAGACAAGCAGGTGTAACATTTGCTGAGGTTATAAATGGGTATAGTATGTATAAGTTGGAAAATTTGTATGCATCTACTTACGATTTAGGGCCAGGAGATGCTGCTATTGCTGCGACAATGGACTCTTTAGAAATCAACTCTATTTGTACTAATGATAGTGGTTTCTTTAAAACAGATGATTTTAATGTATATTCACCTACAGATAGAGCTTTTAAAGCATCTCAAAAAAGATCCAATAAAGTTAAAAAGTTTAAATCAATTTTAGATAAGAAATAACCCCACTACTCAATTGAGCGGTGGGTTATTTTTATAGGCTTAATTTATTTTTAATTATTCCAAAGTATATTCAACCTGTTGTGGCTCAGCGATTGTTTCGTAGGTGTCAGCATCATTTACACCATGAAATATTAATTTTACTTTATTAATATTACTGTCTTTTACAATAAATGCAGCTCCATAATCCTGCTGTACTTTGCCATAATAATGACTATCCGCATCATTAGACATGAAGTTTTTAGAGGTAACATCAATTTGTTGACCGTTTGATAACACAACTTTGTTTAAATCCATCCAATCAATATTTTTTTCTTCTAAATTCGTTCCATTATACAAAATTTGTATATAGTATGCGGTTTCATCTACAGTATCTTCAGCCATCCATTCTACATTTTCAATAAAATCTTCTGAAGCGTTGGTTAACTTAAATAACTTTATTGATTCGATTTCTACTTTAATAGGTAAAATATCCACAAATTCATTAACATTTTTAATTTTTAACAGTTCTAGTGTACCAATTTCAACATCAGCTTTCTGGCCGGGAACTGTAAATATAGTGTTACCATCTTCATTTTCTTCTGGTGAATCCTTTTCATTATTTACTGATTTCTGATCTGATTGTTTAGGAGCTTCTTCTTTAACCTCTGAAACTGTTTTTTCCGTTTCTCCTCCACAAGCTGTTAATAATAATGTCCCAATCATAGGTGCTACTAAATATTTTTTCATTCTTCACCTTTCCTTTCAAATAAGTCATATACATCACAATCCAATAATTCAGCCAACAACATAGCCTTATTAACTGGTGGGAACGATTCTCCTTTTCTCCAGGCTAACAATTGATTTTCTGAAATACTTAGCTTCTTTGCAATAAAACGTTTAGATCTTCCACTTTTTTCAATGTAAATATCAATGTTATTTCTCCATTCCATATCGCATCACCAGTGTATATCTTCTATACAAGGATATAGTTGTCCTCCAATTATAATTCGGATAACTGTAAAATTTTTAAAGTTTATTTTCAAAAAAAATTTGGAGGACAACTTTTTATGTACAAGTCCCACTAATATATTAGAGATATAAGCCGTTAAGGAATGCTTGATATATTAGCAAATATAGTAGCTGATATATTTCCACTAATATATTAATAGCCGTTTCAAGCCTATCTATTAAAGGATTCTTCTGTTTCTTAATAAGGGATTTTCTCTCACTTCTTTTTTCATCTTTTCGGCAAGCCAACCAAACTAATTTAGAGGTGATGACATGAGTGGTTTAATTATTGTGGGTGTCGTTGGAAGTACAATCATTGCTGCTTCGGTAGGTGAAAGTAAATTGCTGAAGGTAGGAAAGTATGTTGAGTCTGAAATGGTCCATAACCTTACTTGTTTTATCTTAGGTGTCATAACCGCAGGATCGTTTTTTTGGCTAATGTGGGACCTTGTCCAAAAATTTATTTGGGGGTTCATGTGATGATGAAGAAGTTATATCGAAAATATATTTATAAAGCGCGATTAAAGAACGCTTTTATCGTAGCTGACATTGTGTTGACGTTTAAAAAAGGGGACACGACCATTAAGCGATATCCATCAATTGCGGCGGCTTATGAACAAAAAGACTATTTGGAATATGTATTTTATCTTCCACAGGGGCTTAATCCAAAAGCGCTGCTGGATAAAGAGTATATTTTCAGTCAGATATTCGGGCACTCGTACGATTTAACAGGCAATGGATTGAAGTACAGTTTAAAGATTTTCACCAAGCAAGCTGATTCAATTAAGGTTTATAACGATGAAGATATCGAAGTGTGTTTAAAAGGTGGGCTCCCAATTGTAGCTGGGTATGACCATTTTAATAAACTTATCAGTTATAACATGGTTACGGATCCGCATTTATTGATTGCTGGAGAAACAGGTTCAGGTAAGTCCGTTATGCTGCGTGTTATTTTGACAACGCTGCTTATTCACAAACGGCACATGATTGAATTTTACCTTGCTGATATGAAGCGTACTGAGTTTCATTTATTCCGCAATTGTGAAGGTGTCCAACAGGTTATTACGGATAAAAAGAAACTCAAGAAAGCTGTATTAGCCATCCACAAGGAGTTAGAAGGGCGCGGTGATTTACTTGATGAACATGGACTAGAACATATTGACGAATACAATAAGCTAAAAGGAATTGAAAAGAAGAAGTATATTCTTCTTTGTATTGATGAAGTGGCGCTGCTGAGAAAAGAAGCTGTTATTATGGATAAAATCGAAGATATCAGTACACAAGGGCGAGCTTTAGGTATCTTTCTTATTTTATCCATGCAGCGTCCAGATGCCAAAATACTTGATGGACAACTAAAATCAAATCTAACTGTTCGTTATGCCTTTCGTCACGCGGATCTAATTAACTCCAATATCACATTAGGTAGTGGTAATAATGTCGATGCATCTAAGATTAACAAAGCTGAAAAGGGTAAATTCTATATGCGTCATGAAGTGATTAAGCAGCTGCAAGCACCCTATTTATCTCTGGAACATGCAAAGGAGCTGCTTGAACCGATTAAACAAGTCCCAATTGACTTGCCGCCTGAACCGATGTTTGAGGCTGAAATTACTGATTTTTCGATACCAGGTGAGGACCATGAATAGTCGCGATAAAGCAATTATTGAGAATCTAAAAAAATTCAGAGTGTTAAACCGTGACCAGTTGATAAAGCTGCACTTCATTCGCAATAGTACACCGCATGTTGTAGCAAACAGAGTATTGAAACGTTTGGTTGATAGCCGGCTCATTGAAGTGGATAAAACAACTCGTCCATATAACTATTTTCCAAGCCCTCGTTCCATTAAAAAAGATTCAACCAAAATCCCTCATTTCCGTGCGATTGCTGACTTTTACATCACTTTGTGTGCATACGAGATACCAAGCCAGTTTGAAGTAGAGTTCAAGCCTTTAGCCAAAGGCGGCATTGAACCAGATGTTTTCATGAAGTGGAAGGGCTTTGCGTTCTGTGTGGAAATCCAGCGCTCCATTTACTCCAAGAAACAAATGCAGAACAAGCATAAGCTTTACATGGAATACAAGGACTCCGGAGAATGGCAGCTTCATTCCAAACGGTTCCCGGCTATTTGGATTCTCACGGATAAATACTATGATGTAGACTTTCAACCACTCAATGCTGTTCAAACAAAAGATGTTGATGGCATATTCAAATATCTTAATTCTTAAAATAGAACAAGATATTTCATGACCACATTTTGACCACATTCTTTGCGAAAACGAGCGGTAATTTGTGAAAAAAGATTTCTTTAGATAATCAACAAACCTTGTTAAATCAAGCTACATGGACTACATGTGAAAGTATTTAATGAGAAAAAACTTATTCCGCACACAAGTTCA